>NZ_BHZI01000011.1 GCF_004305975.1 Streptomyces otsuchiensis | reverse complement strand
GGGTCGATCCCGTCTGTCGGGTGCTGGAGCTGTCGCCGTCGACGTACTTCGCGCGCAGGACGCGGCCGAAGTCGGCCCGCCGGCTCCGCGACGAAGAACTGATCCCGATGGTCACAGCCGCGTGGGAGGACTCCGGCCGCACCTACGGCGTCCGCCGCGTCACCCGCGCCCTCGTCCGCGCCGGACACGCGGTGGCCCGCTGCACGGTCGAGCGGCTGATGCGCGAGCTCGGCATCGAGGGCGTCATCCGCGGACAGCGCCGCCGCACCACGGTCCCCGAGCCGACCGCCCCGCGCCCGCCAGACCTGGTCAACCGGCGCTTCACCGCCGAGGCTCGCCCCGGCACAAGGCCGTCCCGTAGCCGACTCCGCCGTGCCCACTCCGCTCGACGTACGGCAGGCCGCCGTCAACGCCGCCCTCCACGGCGCCGCCCGCAACCCGGGGACACCACCGCGCGGGTTGCCGTCGCCCGCACCCGGACCGCCGCACCCCTGCCCCGCCAGCCCAACATCGCCACCACCCAGCCGGCGGCCTCCTTGTACTCCGCCGAGCGTTCATCGGCTGGCCGGCGCCGTTGACCGACCGCCCGGCGAGAGAAGTCGCGGCAGTTCGCCTGCGGCAGAACACGATCTCGGGCAAATGACTGGAACCACGCTGCGACTCCAAGCAAACGTACGGACACATCGAGAACCGCAGGCCACCGAAGGGAACGCCCATGTCCGACGCTTCCGCCCCCGCCGCGTGCCCCACCACCACGGAGCGTGAGTGGCTCGTCATGTGCCACTGTGCGGGCCCGGTGCTCCGCCTCGTTGCCGACCAGGGGTGGAGCATCGTTGACGACTCGCTCGCCAACGTGTTCTGCACCAGCCCCGACGGCAAGGTTCGTATCGGCTTTCTGCCCGAAACCGTCGATGCCGCCGTTCACGACGTGCTGTGGCGCATCGAAGTCGACGGCGGTACCAAGGGTGGCGGTTGGAGCCAGACCTTCCACTCCGGAACCCCCGCTCTCGCGGTCGCCGGGTTCGTGGCCGCGCTCATCGCGGCCCCGTTCTCCGCATGCACCACATGCGGTTGAGGTCCCCGTCATCGCCCCGACCACCAGGAGTCCCGTTGCACCGCACCCTCACCGTGGGCCAGCTCATCCACCAACTCCAAACCCTCTCCCCAGACCTGCCGGTCCACCTCGCCATCAACCCCGACTGGCCGTACGCCCACGCCATCGGCCGTGTCATCGATAGCACCGGCCCGACCGGACCCGGCGCCTACATCGCCGAGAACGGCCAGACCGACATCCTCCCCCCGGCTGTACGGGCCGCGCTCGACTGGGACAACGGATGAGCCCTTCACCCGACCTCCGCTCCCTGACCCAGGCCCCATGCCCGCCGGAGTGCGCCGTGCCCTCCTCCGCGACGTCCGCACGCCCGCTCGCGGAATCCTCCGCACTTCCTGAGTGCCGACCGGCCCCTCGCATCGCCTCGCCCCGGGGCAGCTGCTCCTAACTGATCACCGGCGAACACCGGCACTGACGTCCCCGCCCACCTCGGGATGGTCACCACCGAGCCACAGCTCGCGACATGGCCGGGGCTCCACGGGGACTGGACGGCCACCGTTCACCCCACCCTCTACGAAACCCACTGCCCGCACTCGGCGCTGCGCCTCACCACCGCAGCGCTGGACCTCTCCCACCACCCAGCCAGCTGAGCGTCTCAGCCCGACCGGGGGGCCGCCCAATGGGCGGCCCCCCGGCAGTCGTGCTCCCGGATCTCCGCGAACGGCTCCGCGTTCTCCTGGGCCGCGTCGCTCAGGAGGCCCCGGGGGTTTCCAGATACGTTCCAGCGAGGGTGCCGTCGTAGCCGATGGCATGGGCGGCGGCTTCGAGGGTGGGGTAGTCACTGCCGCCAGTGGCAATCATGGCTTCGAAGTCGCGGCGGGCAAGTTCGGGCTCGTGCCACTGGCGAGTGCAGCGGCAGCGAATGCGGACCTGGGCGCGGTAGCAGATCACCATCCAGTCCCTGCGTGCACATGATGGGGATGCCGGTGATGGTGAGGCGCTGGGAATGGGTGGTGCAGCGGAGGAGGTCTTACGTCGTCTGCCGGGTCCATCTGCTGCTGGAGTTCAACTTCAGTAATGTGAGCTCTTGTGTTTGATCTCCAGGGTGATAGATTCACCCGAGCTGACAGTAACCCATGCCGTGGAGAACTCCAGTAGAATTCCGAAATTCTCACCCGTCGAGTCAAGAAGACTTGATGTTGAGGTGATGACGTCAATTCCAGGGTTTCCGATTTCTTCGATCTTGCGGAAAGCCCACGATTCGGCCGGCCAGCACCAAGCAGGCAGTTCTGGCCAGTTGCCTTCGTTCACCTTGAGGGTCCAGTCCGTGTCACAAGACAATACGACAGAGGATTCCGCGTCGCGTAGAAGCTCCAGAGCTTCAAACGTGGCATCCTCGGTTTCGCCTGCAACGTATGTAATGCCAAGCGCGGCTCGGATGCGATGCCCCGTCAGTAGATTCCCAGAGGTGCGCTCGGTCATTTTCAGGGCCTCACGGATTGGGGGTGGCTTGCTGGAACCATTTATTCGGACTCTCCATGGGGAACATGGTGACGAACTGGCCGTCGCTCTTGGTGACGAGAAGATCGTCTCCTTGGCGATAGAAGAAGTAGCCTTCTCCGCCACCTCTCGTGGGATTCCAAGGGCCTTGTCGGACCTCGTCAGGTGACGTTCGAACCTCAGCGATCCTGTCGCGGAACCACTTTCGAGAAGATGCGTCGCCGGGGTTCAGGTTATAGTCTTGGGCGTGCTTACCCCATTTCTTTCCGAACTGACCCTCGTTGATGGAAAGGTCGGGGCCGCAAGTGCTGTTGTGTACGAGGACGGGGATTTCGCCGACTAGCACATAGTACGTGTGGATGCCCTCGATGGTGAGGTTGTGGACGGTCGTGGCCGTGGTGTTGGTGGTGACGGCGGTGACGTCGACGAGGGTGCCGTCGTTGGCGTAGAGCTGGGTGCCTGGTTCGAGCTCGGCGGCGTCGATCCACTGCTGGATGGCCGGCAGCCAGAGTGGGTGGTTGTCGGTGGCTATGAGCTGCTGAGGGTTTCCGTTGCCGTCCAGGACGCTCACGGTGACGAGAAGCTTGTCGCCGTGGCTGGTCAACTCGGCGGTGACCGTGCGGGCACTGGTTTCGCCGGTTTCGGGGTCGGTGGCGAGCACTTCGTCGCCGACCCTGACATCCTCAATGGCCTTAGTTGTCCCATTAGCCATAAGGACGTGGGTGCCAGGGACGAAGCTGCTGCATGCTTTTGAGAGGCGGGCAACGCCCGGTACTGCGCTACCCATGAGGTCAAGTATTCGTCCAGCGGGAAAAATTCCGGCTAGCGTCCAGCCGCATGCTGAAGTAAGGCCCGGGTCGTTTGCGCAGGTAATTGCGTCGTCAATTCCAGCCGCCGCCGCTGCGATCTCTTCTGCTTTTCTCCCGCCTTTCCCTATCCAGTTGAGAGTCCTCTTTGTGCTTTCCTCGATGGCGGGGCCAAGCCAGCTCATGCAGAGTCGTGAATTTGGGCAGGATGTGTTAGTGGACGCCTGGGAGATGCCGCCGCCCGAACTGTACGAAGCTCTTGTTGCGGTGCGTTGCTGGGTGCTACTTCTCTGAATAGGTCGGGGCTTTGATGAGAAGCGGCTGATGACAGGGCGGCGGGGAGGTGCGACCTTGTGTTTCGCGGTCCGCATGGCCGATGAGGCGTGTTTGATGACCTTCTTGATGATGGTCTGAACGATGCGGTGCACCCGGTTGATCACCCCGTTGAGGAAGAGCCCTGTGGGGTCGCTGTAGGCGAGCGGGTTGTTGTTCGCGTAGGCGTAGCCGTGGATCTGCTGGGGGTCGGTCAGGTCCATGACGGGGTCGGCGGAGATGAAGCGGCCGATGGCGGCGTCGTACTCGCGGGCGCCGATGTTGTAGAGCCCCGTGGAGACGTCGTCGGTCCCTCCGACGAAGGTGCGAGTGCCCGGCCACTGTTCCTCCGGCACGTCGTCGCGGTACGCCCCGAAGGGGAGGGTGCGTCGATGAGTCGTCTCCAGGCTCTCCGCGTCGATCGCGAGATTGCCCGTGCCGTGGTGGTCCGCCATGACGAAGCTGGTGGTGCCGTCGGAATCGATGACCGCGGTGTGGCCGCCGCCCATCGGAAGGTAGCGCTCGGCGGTGGGCGTGGTGCCGCCGTTGGCGACGGTGACCTCGGTGTGGCCCAGGTAGAGAGTCGTCTCCGTGCCGGTTCGGCCGATCAGCCGCGAGCCGTCCGCGTCGTAGAGGTACTCGACTGTCGTGCCGTCCGCGTCCTCCACTGAAGCGACGCGGCCCTCGGGGTTCCACTCCAGGGTCTGGGTCTTGCCCCCGACCTGCCGGGAGACGGTGTTGCCGGACTCGTCGTAGCCGTACTCCTCCAGCGACCGGACGCCCGGCGCCTCCTGGACGACCTCGGTGAGGGTGTGCGGCTGGTCCTCGTCGTAGCTGTAGGTGCGGGTGATGTCCTGCTCGTGCAGGGTCTCCGTCGTGCGGTTCCCGGCCTCGTCGTAGGTGTAGGCGTGGTGGTAGGGGGACGGCCCACCGATGTCAGCCGCACCGCCGTCCGTCGCGCAGCCGGTGCGCGACTGCGCCCATGCCCCGGTCAGCCGGCGCAGGTGGTCGTAGGTGAAGCACTGCACGTCGGCGCCGGTGCGGGACGTGTCCGCAATGGAGAGGACGTTGCCGGCGCCGTCGTACGAGTAGGTCTCGCGCCGGTCGACCCCGGGTTGGTCGCGGCGGTCGACTCGGGTGGTCTGAAGCCGCTGGGTGCCCCACTCGTAGGTGTTGGTGGCCCACACGGTGTCCGCTGCGTCGCGGTGCATCGCGAACTGCAACGGCTTACCGGTGTGGCTGTAGGCCGTGGTCGCGGTGAGCCCTCCCTGCTCGAACGCTCTGATCGGCCGCAGTGTGCCGTTCTCGTACGTGTAGGAGACCCCGTGGGCCGGCAGGCCGCCTGCAGCTGGGTACGACACGCCGCGGACAAGGCCGGCAGGCGAGTAGTCCTGCCGCGTCTCGTAGGTACCGGCGAGCGCCCCTTCAGCTCCCGGGATGATGGTCCTGCTGCGCACGGCCCGGTATCGGGGGTCGTAGGCGACGACCTCGTTGACGTACGCCTCGCCGTCCTCCCAGCGAGTCGCTCTGCTGAGCTGCCCCTTGCCTCTCTGGGCGGTGTCGTACTCCCACTGCGCGCGCAGCCGTCCTTCGGCGTTCTCCTCGCGCAGTTCGGTCTGCCGCCCCAGGCCGTCGTAGGACCGGTGGAGGGTGATGCCGCGGGCGTTGGTGGTGGTCACCAGCTCGCCGCGGTCGGAGTACGTGCTGGTGGTGGTTCCGGTGTCCGGGTCTATCGAGGCGGTCCGCTGTCCCTGCTGGTCGTACCGGTACTCCCACGTCGCGCCCGACGGGGTGGTGACCCCGGCGATCTGGTCAGTCGGGGTGTAGGTGTAGCTCGTCGTGTCGTACTCGCTGGCGGCGTTGCGACCGTGGTGCTGGCGGAGCTCGGTCAGGCGGCCCCGCGCGTCGCTGAGCGACGTCGTGACGGTCGCGCCGTCAGGGGGGACCACCGTGACACGGTCGCCGAAGTGCGTCGTCTCCGTGGTGGCGAGGACCTTCGCGCCGTCGCTGTTCCCACCCAGGACCTGGGTCCGGATGTCGCGACCCACGCCGTCGTAGGTGTGGCGCGTCTGGGTCTCCACGCTGTCGGCGTCGTCCGGGAGGAACAGCGTGCTGCTCGGAGCCCCGGTCGTGTAGTAGGTGCCGAACGTTCGGGAGACGAGACCGCGTTCGTCGTGGAAGGTGTCGGTGAGCAGGCGGCCCCCGTCCGGCCCGGGTTCCTGTGTCTGCCGTGGGCGCAGCAGTCCGTCGTAGAGCGTGTAGCCGGTGTCCCGGAGGTTGCCGTTGTTGTTGCCGAGGCGCGTCGTGCCGACGGCGACGGGCTGGCCTTCGACGACGCGATAGGAGAACTGGAGGCTGGGGGAGAGGCTCGTCAGGCGGTCCGCGTACCAGACCCGGTCGGTGCGGCCGAGCGCGTCGTACCGGACCGTCGTCGGATGGTTGTTGGCGTCCACCACACGGGTCGGCAGTCCGCGCAAGGGGTCGAGGGTGGTCGTCTCGCGCTGCGAGGTGGCCTGCTGGCCGGACCGTGCCGGGGGCGAGTCCGTGCGGATCGTGGTCGGTACCCCGCTCGCGGGCGTGTAGGTGGAGGTCGTGGTGCGGCCGTCGTCCCGCGGCCGGCGTGACAGCGACCCACCGTCGACGGAGGTCAGGTCTGCGGTGATATCGGTGAGGGTTCGGTCAAGGGCGGCAGCTATCCTCGGGGTTGCCTTAACGGAGTTTGGCGGACACCAACGTTGACAACCCGGACCGTCAGGTGCGGCTGTCATTCCTCGGATAGGCCCGTGCCATCCCTGACGGTAGGAGTGATCTCCGGGCGGGGTGTGCTGAGGCGCAGCTGGCGCTCTGTCGTCACAACGAGCAGCTGGCGCTGCTGGTGTGGAAGCTGGCCTGTGCCGGCGAGCGCGCGTGAGTCCGCGTTGACTTCCCGCTCTCGCCGAGCGGGGTAGAGGTTGGAGATGACGGGAGTATTCGCGTGCGCTCGCGCAGGGCCCCCTCGCCTCTCGTTGGCTACGCAGCCCCGGGTGTCGCCGCTGAGTCTCTCGTGCCCCGGCGGCCGGTCATCTGCCGGCCGATAGTCGGCGCCGGCGAGGAGACACCTACGGGGAGCCTGTTCGCAGACCGCGTTGGTGTGCGGGTATCGACGCCATCAGGAATGGAGTTCAACATGTCCCAAGGTGCAAGCCGCTATCACTGCCTTGCGGATTTGCTGGCGATGCTCGGGGAGCCGCGGGGGCATGGTGAGGATGCTGCGGCGTGGGCGAGGTTGGAGTCCGGGCTGGGGTGCGAGTTGCCTGCTGACTTCAAGCGGGTGAGCGAGCTGCATGCCCCGGTCGAGATCAACGGGCACATGAGTTTGCATCACCCTGCGACGCGGAGGTGGAACCTCGCCGAGTGGATCAGCGGGATGGCCGAGGCGTTCGGGGAGGTGGAATGGGATTGGGAGTTCATGGCGGGGGACCCTCGCCCGGCTCTCGGTGCTTCTGAGCTGACTTTCGGTGCGCCAGGAGGTCTGGTCCCGGTCCTCGGCACGGACCGGGGGGAGATGGTCTTCTTCGCTCCTCAGGTCGTCGACGGGGCAGGGCAGGTGTTCTGTCTCTGGGACGACGATGAGTTCTACCGGCATGACATGTCGCTCTCCGAGTGGCTTTACCGCTATCTCCTCGGTGAGGATCTCTTCGGCCCGAACAGCGCGGCCTTCTATCCCGGACCGGTCAAGCTGAGAAGTCTGCCGATGTTCCACGAGGACACGCCCACCGTCTGGTACGGGCCGGAGCGGGGTATGTGACCGCGACGCGGGCGGAGTTGGCCGGGGTTCCCGGCTGGAGTCCGTGTCGGCAGGTGGCGTCGCGGCGGCACTGGCAGGGAGCGGAGTAGCGGCAACGGGCTGCCAGCAACCTGAACCAGCGAAGCAAGGTGGGTTCGTGACGGTGCCGACTGGTTCTGGTTCGGGCGGTGCTGGCTGTCGCCCGGTACGCAGAGAGCACCGATGGCGGGTACCGCACACCCCGTCCTGTTCGTCCGGACCGTCCCTGCGGATTGCCGAAGTGCTGCTCTCGTGGGTCCGGTCGATCTCACGCACGCCCTCCTGCGAGCACTGATCGGAGACCTTGACGGGTGTCCTGACGGAGGCCGTCGGACACCAACGTCGACAACCCGGACCGTCAGGTGCGGCTCAGCTTCCTGGGGTGATCCGGGGTGGCCACGACTGTGCTGGGCGCTTCCGCCGACTCTCGCGTCGATCGGGACACCACCGGGAAGGTCTGGGCTGCCGGTTCGCCCGGAGGTCAAGTCTTCGTGGGGCTTCCGTTGTGTGCCGACCGTTCCGAACGGTCCTGTCGAGAAACGTCAAAGTGCACCCGCACGGGGCGCACGGGGCTGGGGAACTGGTCGCTCGGCGCTACGCTTCTCGGTGCCATGCGGAAACCAGGCCGGGCGATCGTGCTCACGGGCACCTCCGGCGCGGGCAAGAGCTCGACAGCCACGGAACTCCAGAAGGTCCTCCCGGAGCCATTCCTTGCTCTGGGCCTCGACACTTTCTTCGGAACTCTCCCGCACCGCTGGACCAGTGAGGGGGAGAGCAGCGCAGAGGGGTTCTGCTACATCCGGGACAGCGACCACGAGGGCCGCACCCGTTTACGGATCGGGTACGGGCCCGTGGGCGCGCGTCTGCTGGCCGGCATGCGCCGGGCCGTCGCCTCGCTGCTGAGCGAAGGCAACAACGTCATCGTCGATGAGATGCCGATCGACAGGACGGTCGTACCGGCCTGGCGCACCGCGCTGGTGGGGCACCGTGTGTTGTGGGTGTGCGTGAGCGCTCCGGTGGCAGTACTGGAGAGCCGGGAGGCGGAACGCTTTCCAGAGAGGTTCCGCGGCCTCAGCAGGGGCCACTACGACGTCTGCGATCCGGAGGAGTTCGACCTCGTACTCGACTCCTCGGAGCTGGGGCCGCAACAGCGCGCCGAGCGCGTCGCCGCAGTTCTGGAAGCATGCCACCGCACCCGTTGACGTCACCCACCGAATACGCGCAGGTGGTCATCGGACACAGCCGTTGCCGCCCGGGTCCCTGTGCGGGCGGAAGCGGCTGGAGGACCGGCGGGATCTGAACGGGATCGTGTGGAAAGCACGGTGCGGGACGACGGCGGGCGCCACCCCGCACCGGCTCGGCGGGTGTCAGGACCCTGCCAGCGCCTGCTGGAGCTGTTCCGCCAGGTCGCGGTAGACCGTGAGCAGGTCGAGGTCATCGCCGGGATAGTTGACGACGTCCAGCTGGACGGCGCCCGAGCCCGGCAGCACCTCACCGGTGGACATGTGCGCGTTGTCCAGGACGAGATCCGGCTCCTCGGCCGACAGTTCGGCCAGCTGCGCCGGGGTCACCGCCTCCGGTCCGTACGTGCCCACCGTCGTCGCTCCCGCCAGTTTCGCCGCCCATCCGGTGTAGACCTGCGTGACCACCCGGGGGCTCTCGCCGTCCGGCCAGCTGTCCTCGATCGCGGAGTTCAGCTCGCCCAACTCGCTCTCGAAGGACTCGTTCCACTCCTGCGCCGCCGACTCGGTACCGAACAGGGCACCTAGCCGGGCGACCTCGGCGCTCACGACATCGGGGTCGTTGTCGAGATCGACCTCCACGAGTTCCGCGCCGGAGCCGGCGGCGTCCCTGATCTGCTCCGCGTAGGGCTCGAACGGTGCGTAGAGGACGAAGTCCGCCTCCGCGATCGCCGCGAGGTCGGACGGCTTGGGGTCGTAGTCCGGCGCGTGGTGCACGGACTGCGGAACGATGACCGTGACCTCGTCGATTCCGGCGGCACTGGCGAAGGCCCCCTGCCAGGTGGTGGTCGCGACGATCACCGGCTGGTCGCCGTCGCCGTCGTCGCGGTCCTCGGCAGTCTCCGCCGAGGGTGAGCCGGCGCCGTCCTCCGCCGAGGCACCGGTATCCGAGCCGCAAGCGGCGGTGAAGGTGAGCGCGACGGTCAGTGCGACGAGGGAAGTGAGGGGGAGGCGGGTGCGCGCCATGAACTGAGTCTCCGTTCGGGTATGAGATGGACGGCGAGGACGACAGCCCCCGCCGTGAGCACGAGGACGGGTCCGGGAGGCCAGTCCAGGGATAGGGCCAGCAGGAAGCCGGTCAGGTTCACCAGGACACCGATGCCGATCGCCCAGAGGACGATCGAGCGCAGCGAGTTGCCGAGCCTGCGGGCAGCCAGGGCGGGCAGCAGCGTGAGGGCGTCCACGAGCAGCGCACCGGTGAGTTTGATCGCCCCTGCTACGGCGACGGCGACCAGCACCAGCAACGCCAGGGTCAGAGCACGGACCGGGACACCCGAACACTGCGCGAGCTCCCTGTCGTACAGCAGCAGGCCGATGTCGCGCCGTCGCCACCAGAACAGGCCGGGAACCACGACGGCCAGCGCGCCGAGCACCACCAGGTCCGCGGTTCCGACCGAGAGAATGGAACCCCAGAGCAAGGCGAAGGCGCCGGAGGCGTTGACGCCGGAGACGGCCAGGACGAGAAGGGCGGCCGCGATGGCCAGGCTCATCAACAGCCCCATCGCGCCGGAGAGGCCGTCGGGTGTTCGGGCGAGGGGGGCCACCCCGGCGCCGGCCAGGGCGCAGGCGACCAGCGCGCAGAGCATCGGGTCGAGCCCGGTGAGCAGTCCGACCGCGATGCCGAGCAGCGCCACGTGCATCATCGCGAAGCGCACCGGCATGATGTCGAGGCCGACGATGATCACCCCGATCACGGGCAGCCCGACCGCCGCCAGCAGGAGGGCGAGGGCCGCCCTCTGCACGGGCATCAGCTGGAGCAGGGTGCCGAGGTCCTGGGAGGCGATGTTCACGAGACCTCCCGCACTCTGCCGGCGGCCATCTCCAGGACCCGGTCGCAGCGGCCCGCGAGGGCGCGGTCGTGCGTCACCACGATCAGCGTGACGGGTAGTTCGGTGAGGATGTCGGCGGCCTCGTCCTGCCCGTCGAAGTCCAGTGCCGCGGTGGGTTCGTCGGCGATCAGCACCTCGGCGCCGCCCGCTATGGACCCGATGGCGCGTGCGAGGTACATCCGTTGGAGCTGACCTCCGGAGAGGGTGTGCAGGGGGTGTCTCGCCAGTGAGGCGACCCCGAGGCGATCGGCGGCGTCCGCGGCCTCCTCCGCCGCGCCGCTGCTGGCGAGCAACTCGGAACCGAGGAGGGGGAATCGGCCCGCCGCCGGCTTCTGGGGTATCCAGGCGCAGGCACGGCGGCGCTCCGCCCATTCGGTGGCCGTGCCGGCGGAGCGCCCGCCCACCAGGACAGTGCCGCTGAAGTGCCGGTGGAGGCCGAGAACGGCCCGCATCAGTGTGGTCTTGCCGGAGCCGTTCGTTCCCGTCAGCGCGACCCGCTCGCCCGCGGCGATCTCCAGGTCGACCTCGGAGACGGCCGCTGTCCTTCCGTGCCAGCAGTGGACATCGCGCATCCGGACATCGAGCCCGCCCATCAAACAGCCCTCCAGCCAACTGCGTCACCGGTCCGGGGAGGGGGCGTTCCACCCTCCTCCTCAGCAGTTGGTCGGGCCGTGTGCACGGTGAGTTCCCGGTGCGCGGCGGGCAATTCACAGCGCTGTGAACGCCCACCGCCCACCGCGCACCGTGCGCTCAACACCCTCGCCTGGTACCTCCTACAGGACGGACACCCGCTCGGGTGCTCCCGCCCGCGACGGCGGCGCCGCGCGATCAGTGCCCCGGGGATCGTCCGCGGAGAGGATCCCGATCAGGTCGATCCGTGCACGCGCGACCCGCGACCGCACGGTTCCCACGGGGCAGCCGACGGTGGCCGCCGCCTCGGCATAGGGCAGTCCCATGATCTGCGTGAGGACGAACGCTTCCCGGCGTTCCACGGAGAGGGCGGACAGGAGCTCGGTGAGCGCTATCCCCTCGTCGAAGCCGGGAAGATCGTGGCGCTGCGTCTGCTCCGCCGCGCGCTGCCAGTCCTGGCGGTCCGCGATGCGGGGCCGGGCGGCCGCGCGGCGGTGGCTGTCCACCACGGTTCGGCGCGCGATGGACAGGATCCAGGTCCGGGCGGAGGCCCGCCCGGCGAAACGGTGCAGCGCGCCCAGTGCCCGGAGGAAGACCTCCTGGGTCAGGTCGTCCGCGAGCTGCGGGTCGGCGCTCAGGTAGGTGACGTAGCGGCGTACGTCATGGTGGAGGGCGCGCACCAGGCGGTCGACCCGTGCGGGGTCACCGTCGCGTGCGGCCAGGGCGAGTTGGGTGACGGCCGCGTCGGATGCGGGGGAGCGCCGGGCGGAGGTGCCGACGGCTGGTGTCTGGGCTCGGGTCATCGCCACAGGTCCTTACGGTGAGGGCCGGCACGCGCGGGGCGCGCCGGTCGTGTGCGACGGCCTGCCATGGGGGCAGCACCGGGACCCGGGTGCCCGCGGGACGCCGGGCACTCGGGGAGGATCCCGCTGTCCTCAGGGGACAGCCGTCGCCGCCGGGGGGCCTCGGCTGCTGATGACATGGACCAGAAGGACCAGGCGTGTCGGCCGGTCGTGACGGGGTGCCCGGATGCGTGGCGTAGGCCGGGGCCTGATGGACGGTGAGGCACGGAGGAGGTTCAGCGGCGTGTGCAACAGCCCGGCCAGCGCGCGCAGGAGCTGGAACGCGGCCCGTTCACCGTGCGCCAGCCAGAGACCGCTGAGGGCCGCGGCCGCGAGGTGCGCGAGCAGCATGCCCGCCGGCATCGACCACGGGTCGTGGCCACCCATTCCCGCGGCCATGTCGAGGCCCGCCGCTTCGGGCGTGTGCTGGTGCCCCGCGTCGTGCAGGGGGCAGTCGGACGGCATCGCGCTCCCGTGCTCCGCCGGTGCTCGCTCCCCGTGGTCGGGTGAGGCGTCGTCCGCAGGGACCGGCGCACGCGGTGGAGGGCTGCCGAGGGTGAACGCGCAGTGGAGGAGGGCTTGAGTGGCGAGGGCCGTCGAGGTCACCGCGAGGCGTCCGCGCTCGCGGGCGGCGAGAGTCCAGACCAGACCTGTTGTCACTACGAACGCCGAGGCCAGCACCCACCACGGGATCGCGGTGCCGGAGCTGTGAGTGTGGCCGACCGCCGCGAGCAGCACGCAGACGGCCGCGAACATCGCGGCCCGCGCGCCCCTTGAGCAGTCACCCGGACTTCTCACGGCCGTCATCCTCGCACCGTCGTTCGAGTGGCGCCGGGGAATCGCGGGTTCCGCCACGTGGGTGCCGTTGTGCCACAGCCGCATCATTGAGGGCTCGGCATTCCTCGTGGGCAGGCGCGGGGAACGATCTCGTCCGTCGGGCCGACTCACTGGAGTGTGCGGTGATTCCGTCCGAGTCGAGTGGAGCTGGATGTCATGACGGACCGATTGGCGGTCTCGGCGCCGGGGCGGGCCCCGGCGCGTGAGTGGCCGCTCGCGTCCCTGCTGACGGCGTGCATGGCGTTCTCGATGATCCAGCTGTTCCTGCTGGGCGCGCTGGCCCCACGGCTGGTCGATGAACTCGACGTCTCCCCAGTTGTGTTGGGGCTGACGACCACGGTCGGGTTCGGAACGGCCGCTCTGCTCTCCCCGCTGGGCGGCCGCATCGTGGACCGTGTCGGGCCCCGGCGATCGCTGGTGGTTCTGCTCCTGGCGGCCGGCGGTGCGCTCGCCCTCATCGGAGCGGCACCGGGCCCGGGACTGCTGCTGTGCGCCGTCGCTCTCGGAGGCGTCCCGCAGGCGCTGGCCAACCCGGCGACCAACACCGCCGTGCTCGCCGTCGTCCCGGCCGAGCGAAGAGGCGCGGTGCTGGGAACGAAGCAGTCGGGGGTTCAACTCGGGGCCCTCGTGGCGGGGCTGCCTCTGGCCGCCCTGGCCGGCGGGCTCGGGTGGAGGAGCGCCTTCTGGGCCGCCGCGGGTGGGGCACTGCTGCTGGCGTGGTGGGCGTGGCGGGGTCTGCCCCCGGAGAGCCCACGTCCGGCCACGGCGGGCGTCCGTGCGGGGTACGCGTTCCACGGCATGGTCGCCCGGCTCGCGGTCTTCTCGCTGCTGCTCGGTGCGGCGATCGCCTCGGTCAACACCTATCTCACGCTCTTCGGGGTGCGCGGCCTCTCGATGGGAGCGACGGAAGCCGGCGTGCTCGTGGCCGTACTGGGCGTGGCGGGGGTCGTCGGCCGCGTGGCGTGGTCCCGGGTGGCGCGGCCCGGACGTGGGGAGTGGCTGCCCGGCCTGCTCGCGCTGGGGGCCGTCGGCGCGGTGGCGGTGCTGATCGCCTCCCGGGCCGTACCGGCGCTGGTGTGGGTGGGCGCGGCGGGCGTCGGGCTCCTCGCGGTGTCGGCGAACGCCGTGACCATGGTCCTCGTGGTGCAGCGTGCTCTTCCGGGGCGCGCGGGTCACGACTCGGCTCTCGTCGCCGCCGGCTTCTTCGCGGGATTCGCCCTGGGACCGCCGGCGTTCGGGCTGCTGGCGCAGGCCGAGCGGTACGGCACGGCCTGGCTGCTGGTCGCGTGCGAACTCGCGGCGGCCGGGGCGGTCGCCCTTCTGTGGGCTCACCGTGACCGACGAACGGCGGGGCGGTGACGGCGCCCGGCGCCCCTCGGTGGGCCGGCCACGCGCTGGACGGCGTCCTCGCCCGTGTCGCGGCGACCGAGGCCGACGTGGGAGAGCGCTTCCCGCTGTACGCCGACCCCGCCGACGGCCGCTGGACGTCCACGCGCCGGGGCTCCTGGACCGGAGGGTTCTGGGCGGGGCTGTTGTGGCTGCGCGCCGGCAGAACCGGGGAGCCCGCCCACCAGCGGGCCGCGGCCGACCGCACGCGCCGACTCGGCCCCTGGGCGGATGCCGACACCGTGACCCGGGGGCTGATCCTCTGGTACGGGACCGCCGCGGGACGCCTGCCCGGAGCGGGCCCTGACGCGCGGGCCGCGGCTGAACTCCGCGCCCGCGCCGCCACCGCCTGCCTGGCCGCGGTGGACGCGCGCCTCGGCATCGTGCCGTGGGGTGGGGCACTGGGCGGTCCGCGGCTTCTGGCCCGGGCGGACGGCGTCCCCGGCATGGTGCCCCTCCTGGCCGCCGCGGGACCGGACGGCGCGGCCGCGGCGGCGGCTCACCTCGACGCCCACCTCGCACTGTGCCTGGGCGGTGAGGAGGTGCTTCCCGCCTGGCGCTTCGATGAGGAGACCGCACGCTGGCAGGCGTGCGCGTCGCCCGCACCGGGCTGGAGCCGCGGCCGCGCCTGGCTTCTTCTGGCGGTCGCGGACGCGCTGCTGCGGCCCGAGGTGCTACGGAACCTCGCCACGCCCTTGGACGGCACCGTGGACCGGCTGCTGGTGGGGGAGGGGCTGCTCACCGGTCCGCTGGTGCCCCCGGCCGACCATGCACGCCGCGACGGACCACGTGACACCTCGGCCGCCGCGATCACCGCCGTCGCGCTGCTGAAACTCGCTCAGGCGCCCGGCCGCCCGGAGGGCCGGTACACCGAGCGAGCCACGAGAATCCTGGCCCGCCTGGTGCACCGGCACCTCTCCGGCGGCGGTACCGGTCGTCCGTCGGGCATGTTGCTGGACGGCTGCTACGAGGCCGACCGCGGCCTGGCAGCGCGCCACGAGGTGATCTGGGGCGACTACTTCCTGGCCCTGGGCCTGGCCACGCTCGTGGGCGCCGTCGACCTCACCCGGACGTAGCATCCCCGCCGGGGTACCCGCGCAGGACGGCGCGGGCGACGGTGGTGATGTGCAACTCGTCCGGGCCGTCGAGGAGGCGGGCGGCGCGGCCGGTGCGGAAGAGCGCCGGCAGCGGTGTGTCCGGACCGAGCCCGGCCGCGCCGTGCACCTGGATCGCCGAGTCCGCGACCTGCTGGAGCATCCTGGCGGTGGCGACCTTCGCGAGCCCGACCTCGCCCCGCGCGTCCGCGCCCGAGGCGATCCGCTCCACCGCCTGGTGGACCAGAGCACGCGCGCCGCGCAGCGCGAGCAGGGCGTCGAAGACGTGTTGCTGGATCAACTGGTGGCCGGCGAGGGGACCGCGTGAACCCGCGCGGGTCGCGGCGCGCTCGCACAACAGGTCGAAGGCTCGCTGCGCCTGGCCCAGCCAGCGAAGACAGCGAAGCGTGCGCCCGATCCGCAGCCGTTCACCCGCCACGGCCAGAGCCGCGCCTCGTGCTCCGACAAGATGGTCAGCCGGCACCGACACCCCGTCGAGCTCTATCTCGTACTGGCCACCGACCCCGCAGACCGGCAGTTCGCGCACCACGCGGAACCCCGGGGCGGCGGTCGGGACAACGAGCAGGGACAGGCCCGTGCGGTCCCCGGGGCCGCCGTCGGTGCGGGCGAGGACCGTCACCAGGTCCGCGTCGGCCGCGCCGGAGGTGAACCACTTGCGTCCCGTGAGGCGCCAGCCGCCGTCCGGCCGGTGCTCCGCCCGGGTAGCGGTCAGCAGCGGGTCGGTGCCGGGCAGATCCGGTTCGGTCATCGCGTAGCAGGCACGCAGTTCCCCGGCGACCAGAGGGACCAGGCACTCGCGCCGCACCCGCGGCCCGGCGTGCCGCGCCAGCATGGTGACATCGAGCAGAGACGCCGACCCCAGCGCGGCGGGGCCGTGATCACTCGCGCCCTCCACCTCCGCCCACGTGGCGTAGGAACGGAAATCCGCGCCGCCGCCGCCGAGTTCGGCGGGGAGCGGCAGTGCCCAGAGCCCTTCGCGCCGAGCCTGCCCTCGCAGGTCGCGGAGTGCGGCGGCCGCATGCGCGCCGCCTTCGTCGAGGTCACCCTCGCGTGGCATGACCCGGGTACGGACGAACTCGTCCACCCGAGCCCGTAGCGCGACCCCTTCCTCGTCGTGAGGGTCCGCGCGCGAGGTGTCCGCGTCGTTCACCGGCCTCTCCTCTCCCGGTCTCCGGGAACCCGTGGGAACGGTTGCCCGACTGTCTGTCCGTGGAGCTGGTCGGGTTCACACGCCCACCGGTTCCCGCCACCGCCCGTCCGGTGCGGCGCGGAGCGCCGTCCCGGGAGAGGAGAGACATGGCGTCACCCGTACGAAACCAGACGGACCGGCCCCTGGACACCTTGAGCTTCGAAGCGTCCGGACCGCCGACGATCATGGGCGTCGTAGCCGACCACCTGCGGCGGCTCGGTGCCCGGACGGACACAGCGATGTCCGCGGCGTCCGCCGCGGGCCATCTCTCGCTGGAGGGAGCGGGATTCGTCCCCGTCGACGCCTCGGTGCGCTGGTCGGAGGGGCAGGGAGGCCCCGTCGACGAGGCCACCGCCCAGGCAGCCGGCGGCATCATGGCGGTGCACGGCAGGCGGCACGGTGCCCCGCGGGGAATCGCCGCCGACTTCGTCTCGACCGCCACCGCGGTGCTGACGGTCCAGGGTCTGCTGGCCGCCCTCCTCGGCCAGGCCCGCGGCGGCACCACCCGGCGGGTCACGACGCGCGCGGACCACGCGGCGCTGCTGACGGTCTCCCAGTACCTCGCCGCCGAAGGAGCGGACGACGGCGAGGCAACCGAACTGGCGCCCGGCGGGCCACCGTTCACCTCGGCGGACAACGTCCACTTCGAACTCGAGACGCTCGATCCCGGTGCGTGGGCGGCGTTCTGGCGGGAACTGGGCGCCCCCGCCGAGGCGATTCGCGCGGGCTGGCGTCCCTTCCAGTTCCGCTACGCCACCGCCTGCGCCCCCATCCCGGAGGCGCTGCACCGCACGGCCGGCCGCCGGAGCTGGCCCGCCCTGCGAGCCGCGGCGGACAGCTCCGGTGCCCAGGTGTGCAGACTGCGCACCCTGCGGGAGCGAGCCGCCGAGGACACCGGAGCGCCACCGTGGTCACTCCGGCCCGGCCCCTCCATGTCCCACCGCCCGAGCCCGGCCACCCCTCCGGCCTCCCTGCCGCTCGCCGGGCTCACGGTGCTGGAGGCCGGCAGACGCATCCAGGGCCCCCTCGCGGCGCACATGTTGGGCCTGCTGGGCGCGGACGTCATCCGCGTCGAACCACCCGGCGGGGACCCGCTGCGCGGGATGCCGCCGACCTGTTCCGGTGTCTCCGCTCGCTGGCTCGCCCTGAACCGTGGCAAGCGGGCCGTCGAGATCGACATCAAGGCGGAGTCGGGCCGGCGACAGCTGCTCGACCTGGTGAGCGACGCCGATGTGTTCCTGCACAACTGGGCGCCTGGCAAGGCCGCCGAGCTGGGCCTGGACTCCGAGGACCTCGCGCGGGTTCGACCGTCCCTCGTGTACGCCTACACCAGCGGGTGGGCGGGACGTCTGCGCACACCGCCCATGGGGACCGACTTCATGGTCCAGGCCCGTACCGGTGTCGGCGAGGCGGTCCGTCCCGAGGGAGAGGTGCCCGCACCCTCGCTGATGACGCTGCTGGACGTCCTGGGCGGAATGCTCGGCACCGAGACAGTCCTCGCCGCTCTGCTCCTACGGGAACGGACGGGACGCGGCGTACGTGCGGAATCCTCGCTCCTCGGGGCCGCGGACGTGCTGACCGCTCCGGCCCTGAGCCGGCTGGCCGAGGGGCGGGAGCCCCGGCGCCGCCCCGGGTTCCGTCGCCCTCTGCGGACGGCCGACGGCTGGGTCGCGGTCGCGGACGAACGGGCGGCCGAACCTCCGGCGGGACTCGGCGAGCTGCCGACGGGGGAGGCGCTGGCGAGCCTGACCGGCCGCGGGATACCCGCCGTCGCCGTCACCACCGCTCTCGCGCGGATCGCTGACGACCCGCGCTTCGCGGGCCTGGTCGGCAGCGACGACCACGGCGCACTCGCCCTCACCACCCCCTGGAGCCTGACATGACCGTTGTTCTCCACGATCTCCTGCCGGCCGATCTCCGCCGGGGCTGGGCCGTCGACGGCACCTGCCCCGACCTGGACCTGTACAGCCTCTTCCGGGCGCGGCTGGTGGCCGATCCGCACCGCACCGCCGTCCTCGACGCCAAGGGGGCACTCTGCTACACCGCACTCGACCGCCGAGTGCGATGTCTTGCCGCCGGCCTGCAGAGCCTCGGCGTGGGCCCCGGCGATGTGGTCGGCGTGCAACTCCCCAACAGCCGGGACGCCGTCACAGCGGACCTGGCTCTGGCCGCGCTGGGGGCGGTGGCCCTTCCGTTTCCCGTCGGCCGAGGTCCTCTGGAGAGCGAGTGCCTGCTGCGACGCTCGGAAGCGGTCGCCGTGATCGCCGCTACCCGCCACCGGGACCACCAGCACGCCGCCGACCTTCTCCGGCTGCGCCCGGCGTTGCCCCACCTCCGCCATGTGATCGCCGTGGGCGCCGACGCCCCCGACGGCGCTGTTCCCCTGCGCACCCTCTCCAGGTCCGCCCCCGGACCGTTTCTGCCGGCCCGGCCTCGCGCCGACGATCCGGCCCGCATCCTGGTCTCCTCGGGATCGGAGGCGGAGCCCAAGATGGTGGCCTACTCACACAACGCCCTGGCAGGCGGGCGCGGGAACTTCCTCGCCTCCCTGATCCCCGACGGAACACCGCCGCGCTGCCTCTTCCTCGTGCCCCTCGCGTCAGCGTTCGGCTCCAACGGCACCGCGGTCACCCTGGCCAGACACGGTGGAACGCTGGTCCTGCTGGATCACTTCACGCCCGAAGCCGCTCTGGAAGCCATCCGGAGCCATCAGCCGACCCATGTCTTCGGCGTCCCCACCATGGTGCGGATGATGCTCTCCTGCCTCGGCTCCGATCACGAGCCCCTGCCCGCACCGACGGCCGTCGTCCTGGGCGGCGCTTCGCTCGACGAGACGACCGCCGGCGACGCCGCCCGCGCCTTCGGCTGTTCCGTCGTCAACCTCTACGGATCCGCCGACGGGGTCAACTGCCACACCGGCCTGGCCACAGCGGTACCACCCAACGACGCCTCGGGTGTCGTCGCGGGCCGCCCCGACCCGAAGGTCACCGAGATACGCATCACCGACCCGGCCACGCACGAGCCGCTGGCGGCCGGTGAAGTGGGAGAGATCGTCTCCCGGGGGCCGATGTCCCCGATGTGCTACGTCGGGGCGCCCGAACTCGACGCGCGCTACCGGGCGCCCGACGGCTGGGTCCGCACCGGCGACCTCGGAACCCTCGACGAGGGCGGACTCCTCCGCGTCGTGGGTCGGCTCAAGGACATCGTGATCAGGGGAGGAGTCAACATCAGCCCGGCCGAGGTCGAACGAGGGCTCGCCTCTCATCCCGACATCCGCGACGCCGTCTGCGTGGGCGTGCCCGACGCCCTGATGGGCGAGCGCCTGGCCATCTGCGCCGTGGTCCGCGAGGGGCGAACCGTCGATCTCGACTCCGTGGGCCGGCATCTCGCCGACCTCGGGGTGGAACGCCGCAAACACCCCGAACACCTCCTGCTGCTGGAAGAAATGCCTCTGAACCCGGCCGGGAAGCCGGACCGTGCGGCCCTGCGCGCGCGTGTCGCGGGTTCGCCGGTCGACGCGAGGTAGGAAGCGGACGGGTACCGGCCGCACGGTCAGCGGCGGCCGGCACCCGTCTCGGCAGGCGCCGGGACGCCGGCGCACACAGGGTCGATGTCTCCTGTGGCCGCCGGGAGTGTCCTGCGGTGGGTCGCCCCTCCCCTCCTACCGGACTCGGTGGCCGTCACCGTGGCGCGGCTCGAATCCGCAGGAACCGGATCGGGACGCGGCCCGACCCACGTCACGTCGGGCTGATCACGCCGGGGTGAGCGCCATGACGCGCTTCGCCCCGCCGATTCCCGGCCCGCCCTGACCACGCTCCGAGAGATCCCCATGAACCTGCGAACCACCCGTCGCCAGCCCTCTGCGGCGGCGGTCCCGCGCGCCCCGGCCGCCGGCTTCACCGCGCTGCTGCTCGTCCTCTTCACTCTCGCCTTCGCCACCGGCTCCGTCGTGGGGCCGGTGGCACCCGCCCTGCACCCGGGATCGGGAGCCCCGGCCACCGGTGGCGACAGCGGCCACGGCCACGGGACCGGACGGTGACCGCCCCCGTGGCCGAAGGGCTCACGACAGACCTGTCGGTAACCGGTATGACCTGCGCCGCGTGCGTGAACCGGGTCGAGAAGCGGCTGGCGAGACTTCCCGGCGTCCGGGCGACCGTCAACCTGGCCACCGGCATCGCCCGGGTCACGCACCCGCGCGCCACCACCGCCGAGGACCTCGTCCGCCAGATCGAGAACGCCGGGTACGGCGCCGCCCCGGCGAACGATGACAGTGCCCCGCCCGACGCGCGCCCGAGCCGCGACGAGGAGATCCACCGCCTGGTGGTGACCGCGGCGCTCTCCCTGCCCGTGATCGTGCTCTCGATGGTCCCGGCCTGGCAGTTCTCCAACTGGCAGTGGCTGTGCCTGGCGCTCTCGGCTCCGGTCGTGGTCTGGGGCGCACACCCCTTCCACTCCGCTGCGCTGCGCGGGCTGCGGCATTCGACCGCCACCATGGACACCCTGGTCTCCCTCGGGGTGTCGGCCTCTTTCGGCTGGTCCCTCTACGCGCTCTTCTTCGGCGGCGCGGGGGCGCCCGACATGCGGATGCCCTTCAGCTTCCTGCCGTCCGCCTCCGACGGCATCGCGCACATCTACCTCGAAGCCGCCGTCGCCGTACCGCTGTTCGTCCTGCTGGGCCGGGTGCTGGAGAGCCGCGCCAAGGACGGGACCGGTGCCGCGCTCCGGGCACTGGCCGATCTGGTACCCGGTGAGGTCACGGTCCGGGCCGCGGACGGGACGGAACGCACCGTCCTCACCTCGGCCCTCACCGTGGGTGCGGTCTTCACGGTCCGGCCGGGCGAGAAGATCGCCAGCGACGGAGTCGTCGTCGCCGGCCGGTCCGCCGTGGACGTCTCGCTGATGACGGGGGAGAGCAAGCCCGTCGAGGTCGCTCCCGGAGCCGCGGTGCTGGGCGGCGCGGTGAACAGCGGTGGCGCGCTCCGGGTGCGGGCGACCGCGGTGGGCAACGAGACGCAGATCGCCCGGATCGCCCGGCTGGTCGCCGACGCCCAGGCGGGCAAGGCACGTGTGCAGCGGGTGGCCGACCGCGTGGCCGGCGGGTTCGTGCCCGCTGTCGTCGCCATCGCGGTCACCGTGCTCGGCTTCTGGCTCGGTGCCGGAGCCGACCCGCAGGCCGCGTTGACGGCCGCCGTCGCCGTGCTGGTGGTGGCCTGCCCCTGCGCTCTCGGACTCGCCACCCCCACCGCGCTCATGGCCGCCACCGGCCGCGGCGCGCAGCTGGGCGTGCTGGTCTCCGGGCCCAGGGCGCTCGAAGCACTGCGGCAGGTGGACACCGTCGTGCTGGACAAGACGGGAACGCTGACGACCGGCCGGATGTCCGTCGTCCGCTGCGTGGTGAGCGGTGGGCTCGACGAAGCCGAAGTCCTCGGCGTCGCGGCCGCCGCGGAGCGGGCATCGGAGCATCCGCTGGGCCGCGCGCTGGTGGCCCACGCCGTGCGTACGGGGGCGGAGGTCCCGGAGGCGGACGAGTTCGTGGCCGTACCCGGCCGCGGTGTGCGCGCCCGGGTCGGTGAGCGCCAGGTCGAAGTCCGAGCGCCGGGCGACCGCGGAACCCTGCCGGACACCCTGCGCGACGCGGCCGAGGAGGCCGAGTCCGCCGCGTTCACCGCGGTGCTGGTCGTCCTCGACGGTGAGCCGGCCGCGGTGATCTGTCTGGGCGACGTCGTGCGAAGTGGTGCCTACCAGGCGGTGGATCGCCTGCGGCGGATGGGCGTACGCCCCGTTCTCGCGACGGGCGACTCCGAGGGGCCGGCGCGTGCCGTCGCCGCCGAGCTTCGGATCGACGAGATCCACACTCGCCACAGCCCACAGGAGAAGGCGCGCCTGGTAGCTCGGCTACGCCAGGAGGGACGGCGGGTCGCGGTCGTCGGAGACGGAGTGAACGACACCGTCGCACTGGCGTCCGCGGATCTGGGAATCGCCATGGGCAGCGGTACCGACGCCGCCGTCGGGGCAGCCGACATCACCCTGATCCGGGGGGAACTCGCCGCTCTGGCCGACGCCGCCGCACTGGCGCGCCGGACGCTGTCCACCATCCGCGCCAACCTCCTCTGGGCGTTCGCCTACAACGCCCTGATGCTGCCGCTGGCGGTGACGGGCTGGCTGAACCCCATGGTCGCCGCAGCGGCGATGTCCGTCAGCTCACTGCTGGTGGTCCTGAACAGCCTGCGGCTGCGCACCTGGAGCCCCTCCCCCCGGCGTGGGCGCCGTCCCGACCCGAGGAGCGCCGGATGAGCGTCGCCGAACCCGCGCCCGAGACCGGCGCCCGCCCGTCCGCCGAGGCGGCAGCGGCCGCACCTCCGCCATGGCGGTCGGCAGCCCGAGCCGGGCTGCCGCCGCTCGCCGCCGGACTGCTGACCCTGGCGTGCCTGACCGCCTGGGCGGCGGCCGGTCAGGCCGGCAGCCCCGCCGAGGTGACGGTCGGCCAGGGGACGGTCTTCCTGCCCGTCCTCGACACCCAGCCCACCACCGGCGTCTTCTTCGACATCGGCAACACCGGTGGCTCGGACGACGAACTGCTCGCCGTCCGGACCGAGCGCGGGGAAGCCATGTTCGCGGACCGGGAACTGACCACGGGCGCGGGCAGAATGATCATGATTCCGCGGATCACCGTGGCGGCCGGGACCACATTGGAGATGAGTCCCTTCACGCCCAACGTGATGCTGTCGGTGGACCGTCCTCTGACGAACGGTGAGCGCGTCGATTTCGTGCTGACCTTCCGGCAGGCGGGTGAGGTCCCCGCGACCGCCGTGGTGGTGCCGCCGAGCAGTTGAGCGTGCGCGGGGCGGTGGGCCCGGCTGAGTGTGCGCGGAGCCGTGGGCCGGCTGAGTGTGCGCGGAGCCGTGGGCCGGCCTGAGCCGGCCCACGGCCCTCACCGTCAGAGCGAGGAGGAGACGGCCACGCGGTGGCTCTCCGGCCCCTCGGCGGCTTCCAGCATCCGCGCCAGTTCGGCACGCGCGCGGGACACCCGGGACCGGATCGTGCCCACCGGGCATCCGCACAGCGCGGCACACCGCTCGTAGGAGACGCCCCACATCTGCGTCGCGACGAACGCCTCACGGCGTTCGTCGGGGAGCGCGTTCAGCAGGTCCCGGAGCGCCACGCCCTCCTCGAACCCCGGCAGAGCGTGGGCCGGACGTCCCTCGGCCTCGCGCTCCCAGCTCTCGGAGAGCGACAGGCGTGGCCGGACGGCGGCCCGCCGGACGCTGTCCACCACGGTGCGGCGGGCGATGGACAGCAGCCATGTGCGTGCCGAGGCCCGCCCCTCGTAGCGGGGCAGGGCCAGGATGGCCCGCAGCATCGTCTCCTGCGCCAGATCCTCGACGCCGTCGGTGTCGGGCCGCAGGAACGCGATGTACCGCAGCACATCGCGTTCGACGGCGGTCACGAACCTGGCGACGTCGTCCGGCGCCCCGGTGCGCGCGGCGCGCAGGGCCAGCTCGGTGGGCACATCCTCGGTGGGCGTCGTGCCCGGTACGGCGGGCGACCCGCCGGCGTGCCGGGTCCGGAGCGGCGCCGCCGGCAGGGGTGCGCGACCTGCGGGACCCGGTTTCCGGGCAGGCGCCGGCAGGGCAAGGGTGATCATCAGATGACCTCGTCACATGAGAGGAAGGAGGCGACCGCGGTCGCCCGGGTACAGCCGGGCCGCTGCGGCCCGGTTCCACGACGCCCCGAAGGCGCCGCGTCGTGCCCGCTGTCGTCAGCCGACAGCCCAGTGACGCGGTGGGCCCCGCGAGATCAACGTGTGGAGCAGCAGGCGTGCCCGCAGGGCCGGAACCTCGGTGGCCGGCAGGCAGACCGGCCCGGGGAGACGCGGTACCGGTGCCGACCACAGCCGGATCAGGCGCATCGGCGCCGCCAGCCACACGCCGAGGAGGAACAGCAGATCGCAGGTGACCCGTTCGCCCCAGGCCAGCCACAGGCCCGACAGCACCGCCGCACCGAGGTGGGCAGCGAGCATGCCGCCGGAGTGAAGGTGCGCCGCGCCGGCCGCGGCGTGCGCTCCGGCGTCGGCGGCGTGATGCCCCACCGCGCCGTGACCGTGCCCACCGTGCCCCGGCACAGCGAGGCCCGCCGCCGTGACCACTTCGACCGCTTCGGCGTGGGAGGGCGGCTGCCCCAGCCTGCCACCGCACATCAGGGAGAGCGCGAGATCCTGCACCGGTGAGGTGACCGCTGCCCCGGGCCGGGGCGAGACGGCCGACTGGCCGAGTGAGAACGCCAGGTGCAGCCCGCCCTGTACCGCGATCGCGGCGAGCGCGACCGTCATCGGCCCGCGCCCCACTCCGGCACAGGCCCACGTGGCCACCGCCACGCCGGCGAACGCACCGAGCGCCACGAGCGGCGGCACCGCGGAGCCGGACATGTGGACGTGCCCGACCAGCGCGAGTACGACGCAGACGCCGGCGAACACCGTCGCCCTGATCGCCCGCACCACTCCGGTCACTCGCATGGTTCGCCCATGCTCTCACCGGCCCCCTGGAGGGTTACGCCGCCACCCCTGGGAAGAACCCGCCGCCGCTCCGCGACACCTTCGGCCTCCGCGCCCGACCGAGGGCCTGGCCTCGATCTCGGCCCGTCGGCACCCCGCCCCGGGACCGGCCCCGCATTGGGCCACGGCCCGCACTCGACACGCCCCTACTCGACGGTCACGGAGGCGGGCCACGAGGAAGCAAGACGCGCACCGCCGGATCATATTGGCGGGTTGGATGAGAATCATTGAGCTGAAGGCCGCTTGTGCGCGATCGGAGGATATTGCTTTGACTGGGGTGCTCGACGCCTTCGGGGATCAGGGACCCGGCAGAGGCGAAGTGGATGCTTCCGTGTTGCCATGAGAATTCAGGGACATCGAGCAAGCGGGAGAATGTGATCATGGCTACCGAAGCGAAATCTGCCACCGTGCCGGACACGACTGCTCAGAATTTCTGTGTCGCCGTCAATCAGGACGGCGTCCTGTCGGCGGCGACCTTCGATTCGAACAACTACTGGGGTGAGCTTCAGCGCCAAGATGTCGGGATAACGGGGAGCCCGGCTCTGGTGAACTACTACGGCCGCAACTACTGCGTTCATCAGGGGGCGGGCGATGGGAAACTGTGGTACGGCGAGTTCACCTGGGACGCCCCCCGCCTGAAGTGGCTGTTCGACGCCCAGCTGTCTCCCGAGGTGAGCGTTTCAGGGAGCCCGGCGGTCGCCGTGTACGAGGGCTTGGTGTACTGCGTGTACCGAGGCAGCGAGGACATGCTCTACTGCGTGTCCTTCGACGGCACGACGTGGAGCGAGCCGACGAAGGTGACGCCGGAGATCAAACTGACTGCCAACCCCTCGCTCGCCGTCTTCAGGGAAAAGATCTACTGCGCGTACCAGCAGAGCGGTGGGTCGGGGTGGATCTACTACGCGTCGTTCGACGGAAAGTCCTGGACGGGCGGCACGCTGATTGAGAACTACGGCATGTCGGCGAGTCCCGCACTGATCGAGTACCGCGGCTATCTGTGGATCCTGCACCAGGAGTACGGAGATCGCGGCTGGCTGTGGTCTGGATTCTTCGATGGTGTGAAGTGGGGGAAGGACACCCCGGTTGCTGATGTCGGCATGGCCGACAGCCCGGCGCTGACGGTCTCGTCAGGAGACCCTGAGACGCTGTACTGCCTGCATCGCGGGCGAGGTGGAAATCGAGACCTGTGGCTGAGCCGCTATAACGGCACCGAGTGGTTCAAGGACCAAGTGAAGATTCAAGGGAACCTTTCGGCCAGCCCGGGAGTGGTGCGGATCGCTTAGGGCGTGTTTGAGGCCCCGCGCCGGGCCCGCGAGGCCAGCTACGGCCATCTGCCGCGTTGTCAGGAACGCCCGAATGCAACCCGGTATGAGGGCGCCCCTCGGCCTTGCTTCTGACCGCATCTGACGCCGCGAGCTGATCCGACGCGGGGTCTCAAACACGCTCTCGTCCAGGGAATTCAGGCGCGCGGGCCGTCGTCGTGTCACTTCCACCGAAAGGTGGTCAGCGAACTTATCCCGAATCCTGAAGTCCGCCTGCCGCCGGACGTGGCAAGGGGGCCCGGCGGTGTGCGCAGAGCGCGGGCGTGTCCCGAAAAGGAACAGATCACGGAGGTGGTCATCATGAAGGCGCTTGTATTCCAGGGATCCGGCAAGCCGGCCTGGGAAACGCGGCCAGATCCGCAGCTGAGTAGTGCGACGGACGCCGTCGTGCGAATAGACACCACCACCATCTGCGGCACCGACCTGCACATCCTGGCCGGGGACGTCCCGGAGGTGGAACCGGGGAGGATACTCGGTCACGAAGCGGTCGGGGAGGTCGTGGACACCGGCGAGGCCGTCGCCGACTTCCGGCCCGGTGATCGGGTCCTGGTCTCGTGCATTTCCGGCTGCGGGCGGTGCCGCTTCTGCCGCCAGGGCGGGTACGGTCAATGCGTGGGTGGCGGCGGCTGGGTGCTGGGACACACCGTCGACGGGACCCAGGCGGAGTTCACGCGCGTTCCGAACGCGGACTTCTCTCTGCACCATGTCCCGGACGCTGCGGCGGGTGAGGATCTCGTGCTGCTGTCCGACATCTTTCCCACCGCGTACGAGGTCGGCGCGCTCAACGGGCGCGTGGGGCCGGGGGACACCGTTCTGGTGGTCGGGGCCGGTCCGGTCGGGCTGGCCGCGGTCGCCGCGGTTCGGCTCTTCTCGCCTCTGCGCGTGATCGTGA
The DNA here is from genome assembly GCF_004305975.1 of Streptomyces otsuchiensis. Taxonomy (GTDB): domain Bacteria; phylum Actinomycetota; class Actinomycetes; order Streptomycetales; family Streptomycetaceae; genus Streptomyces; species Streptomyces otsuchiensis. The sequence goes on along the minus strand of NZ_BHZI01000011.1, from coordinate 16,971 downwards.
CGGACCGGGACGACGCGCGGCTGCGCGTGGCACACGCTGTCGGCGCGGACGCCACGGTGCGCGCACAGGAGGACCCCGGCCGGCTCGTCGCCGATCTCACCGACGGGCTCGGAGCGGATGTCGCCGTGGAAGCGGTCGGTCTGCCGGAGACATTCGAGCTCTGTGCCACCGCACTCCGCCCGGGCGGGCGACTGGCGAACGTCGGCGTGCACGGTGGGCCTGCCACCCTGGCACTTCAAGACCTCTGGAGCCGTGATGTCACGATCACGACCGGACTGGTCGACACCTTCTCGACGCCGCTCCTGCTGTCGATGCTTACCGCCGGACGCCTGCCTACAGCCGAGCTGATCACCCATCGCTACGCTCTGGAGGAGATGGAGGAGGCCTATGCGACCTTCGGCGACGCGGCCGAGTCCGAGGCCTTGAAGGTGGTCCTCACCCGATAGTGACCTGCTGTGCGTGTCGTTCGGGCGGGCACAGGGCACAGGGCGCTCGGCGCGGCGGGCCCTTCAGCCGGTGGCGATGCGTCGGCCCGAGATGACGGTGGGAGCGAGCGCGATCCACAGATCCCGTTGCCCGCCCGCCCAGGGCTTGCTGAACGCCTCGCGGTCGAGTGCGGCGATCTCGTCGTCGTCCGTCACCACCCGCGCCGGGCCGCGGACGAGGACGGTCCACCCCGAGCTCATCGCCTCGTCCACCTGGTCCACCTCGAACGTCGCCCGGGTTCCGGCGACGGCCGAGAGGGCAGATCGGGGAGCTGTGCGGAAGACGACGTCTCCCGCGATCACGGTGTAGTTGACGGGAACGATCGACAGCCCTTCGGGGGATTCCACCGCGACGCGGCCGATGCCGTGCCCTGACAGGTGCATCCTGCACTCGTCGTCGCCCATCACGACCAGCCGGGCGCGCGGGGCGGCCCGCCCCGTGCCCGGAGGCGGTCCTGCGGCGGCACCGTGCAGGGCGGCCGCGGTGGTCTCCAGCGCGTGAGCAACACGCAGTACCACCCCGAGGCCAGGGGACGGAGAAGGGTTCTCCTCCAGGTACGAGATGTAGCCGGTCGTCGTGTGGGCGCGCTCAGCGACCTCCTCGCGGCTGAGCCCCAGCGCGAGGCGCCGCGCGGCGATGCGGCGGCCGAGGTCCCCCGGCAGCGTCCGGCCGGACACGGAGGGCATCGACTCATGGGGCTCTGACATGTCACTCGCCTTCCTGGCCCCGGCACGACAGGGCGCACGTGGGAGGAGACGCGGCGGCTCGCACTCATGGTGCGGTGCTCCGCGGGAGTGTCGCACCATGAGGTGGGCGTGTCGGGTGACCGGGCGGGCGATTTCACCCGCCGGGTCGCATTCGCCGTGGCACGCCCCTGGTCACGCCCACCGCGGTGGCGGCGGTGCGCGTGCGGAGTCAGCCTGACATCGGGCGCCTTATCGCGGGAGCATCGGAGAGCCATGAGCACGCGCAGCAATACCACCATCGATCGGGCGGACAGCCCGACCCTCGTCGGACAGGTGATGTCGTCCCCCTGCGTCACCGTATCGACCGAGGCACCGTTCAAGGCACTCGTCGCGACGATGCACCGTGAACGCGTCAGCGCGCTGCCGGTGATCGACGAGCGGCAGCGCGTGGTGGGGATCGTCTCCGAGGCGGATCTGCTGCCGACCGAGATGTACCGCGCGGGGGACCAGTCGATGTCGGAGCCGCTGGCAGGGTTGGACACCGGGGGACGAGCGGGTGGAGCGGTCGCCCGGCAGCTGATGTCGGTCCCGGTCGTGACCGCGCGCAGCACGGACACACTGCGTCAGGCAGCCCGTCTGATGGCGCTCAACCGGGTGAAGCGCCTGCCGGTGGTGGATGACGCCGGCGCGGTCAGAGGGGTGGTCAGCCGCGCCGATCTGTTGACGGTGTTCCTCCGTCCCGACGAGGAGCTGGAACGGGAGGTGCGAGCCCAGGTGCTGCGTCCCCTGGCCCGCGCCGGCGCCGGGCTGTCGGTGACGGTGACAGACGGTGTCGTGACCCTGCGAGGGTCCTTCGCCGACTCCGCTCTCGTGCCGCTCACGGCGCGCCTCGCCCGTTCGGTCGAAGGCGTCGTCGATGTGGTGTTCGAGGACGCGGTGTGAAGGCGCTCAACCGCCGAGGAGATCGGCGTCGGCGCCCACGGCCAGCCGCCACCGGCAGGGTGGCACAACCGCGTCCCGGCCGGGCCGACGGCGCGGCCGCGCCGCCCTGACGCGCCTTCCGCCTCAGGGCATGTCCCCTTCGTCTTCGGGCTGTGCCGCCGTCGGCATCTCCAGGCGCACGACCTTCCCGGGTGGGATCAGCACCTCACGCCCCGAGAGCAGCACCCGCAACGGTGCCTGTTCGGAGGGCGGCACTCCGATGATCACCGCCCTCCGGCGGAAGCGCACCTCGATGTTCCAGTGACCGCGGAACCGGATACCCAGCCGGAAGCGTGAGAGCTGGGGCAGGGGCGCGGGGTCGAGCCACAGCGCGTTCTGGCGGGTCTCCAGCCCGGTCAGGCCGCGCTGGACGAAGTCGAGGGTGCCCGCCATCGCTCCCAGGTGGATCCCCTCGGGGGTGGTGCCGCCCTGGACGTCGGCGATGTCCCCGGTCAGCGCCTCTTGTGCGTACCGCCAGGCCTGTTCGGGTCGGGCGCGCGCCAGGACCCACGCGTGCACCAGGGCGCTGAGCGTCGATCCGTGGCTGGTACGGCGGAGGTAGTAGTCGACCGTGGAGCGCCAGGTGCCCTCGTCCAGCGGCACGTCCAGTTGTTTCATGAGTCCGTGCAGTTCCCGCGGGGAGAACAGGTAGCCCAGCATCAGGACATCCGCCTGTTTGGAGGCGCGGTAGCGGTTGACGGTGTCGCCCTCCGCTTCCAGTAGCCGGTCCAGACGCCGTATGTCCCGATACCGCTGCCGGTAGCTGTCCCAGTCCAGCTCGGCGAGTTCCTCGTACCCGGCGAACTGGCTGATCACCCCGTCGTGGAAGGGCACGTGCAGCCGGTGGGCCACATCCTCCCAATGGTCGGGCTCGCCGGGGAGGAGCCCCAGGTGCCCGTACAGCTCGTCCCGGCGCGCGGCGGGCAGAGCCCGGCAGACATCGAGCGCGCGAGAGAGCACCCAGGCAGCGGTGACGTTGGTGTACGCGTTGTCGGACACGCCGGGCTCCGGGGCACGCGGGTAGCGGTCGTGGTACTCGTCCGGGCCGACCACCCCGTGGATCCGGTAGCGCTCCAGTGATCTGTCCCATTCCGCGCGGCCGGCCCAGAACCGGGCGACCTCCAGGAGCATCTCCGCTCCCTTGCCGTGCATGAAGTCCGTGTCCGCGGTGGCCTGGCCGTACTGCCAGACGTTGTACGCGACCGCCGAGCCGACATGGTGCTGGAGCCGTGAGTGGTCGGCCAGCCACCGCCCGGAGCGGGGGTTCAGATGCAGCTGTGGCGTCTCCTCCCGGCCGTCGCTGCCGCTCTGCCAGGGGTACATCGCGCCGTCCGCGCCCACAGCGCGCGCCGCACGCCGCGCGGCGGGCAGCCGTCGGTGGCGGTAGGTGAGCAGTGCGCGTGAGACATCGGGGAAGTGGAGGTTCAACCACGGGAGGACGAACAGCTCGTCCCAGAAGACATGACCCCGGTATGCCTCACCGTGCAGTCCTCGTGCGGGGACTCCGACATCCAGGTCAGCGGTGTGCGGGGAGAGGGTCTGCAGCACGTGGAAGAGATGCAGGTGCAGAATCCGGCCCGCCTCCCCCGGCACCGGCAACCGAGCTTGGCGCCACAGGTGTTCCCAGGCGTGCCGGTGGGAGGCGAGCAGCCCCGGGAAGCCCTCCGCGTTCAGGACCGCGGCTGACGCGGCGTGTCCGGCACTGCCGATCGCCGTGTCCCGTGAGGTGTGAAGTGCGATGATCTTGTCCACGTGCGCCGCCGAGCCGTCGTGAACGGGTATCCGCAGGCGCTGGGAGACGGCCCGCTCCCCGACGTCCGTCGTCCTCGCCGGCTCCGGCGCCCCCACCAGCCGGGTGCGGGCGGCCATGGCCACCCGCACGTCGGAGTTCACTGTCCGGCACCGCAGCCACACCACGTCCTCGCCGTCGGAGCCGGTCCTCCAGCCGGTGAGGTGCCGGCCCGCCAGGTCACGGTAGCGCTCCACCCCCGCGTTGCGGACCTCACCGTCGATGCCCGAATCCACCTCGATGACGCCAGTCCAGCCCACCGGGGTGAACGTGGTGCGCTGTGCGGCCAGATGGTGGTGGCGCATGTGGACCAGGCGTGTCTGCTCGACCACCAGGCGCCCGCCGTCGGCGGTGACGGCGTACTCCGAGCGCCGGGTCAACGTGGCGGCCCGTAGGTCCAGTGCCTGCCGGTGCGCTGTCAGGTGCGGGGAGTCCGGCGACAGCCAAGCGCTCCGTCCGGCGCCTTCCGGCGCGGCCCTGAAGCGCAGAGGCAGCCAGTTCGGGAGGTTCACCATGTCCTCATGTTCCGTGCGCCGCCCCGCCACCGTGGAGGCCAGCCGGTCGTAGCACCCCGCCACGTACGTCCCCGGGTAGTGGACAGTGCCGGCGGCCGACTCGGAGCCGGCGCCCCGGGTGGCGAAATAGCCGTTGCCCAAGGTGCACAGGGCCTCCCTCAGCCGCTCCGTCTCGGGGGAGTACCCCTCGTAGCTCCAACGCCAGAGCTCCACGGTCACTCCTCCTCGGACGGCGGCTCATCGAGCAGTTCACCCGGGTCACCGACCACGCGGTCGGCCCCGTGCCGGAACAGCGCCTGCGCGTTTCCGGGCCCGCCGACGCGGTCGACCCCCACCACGAGCGCGAACCCGCCGCGACGGCCCGCCTCGACGCCGGCGGTGGCGTCCTCGATCACAGCGGCCTCGCTCGCGGGCACCCCCAGGCGTCGGACCGCCTCGAGGAAGAGCGCGGGGTCGGGTTTGCCCGGCAGCCGGAGACGTGTCGCCTCGCGTCCGTCGACGACTGCGCTGAAGAGCGCCAGCACGCCCGCGGACCGCAACGCCTGTGTGGCGTGCCGGGAGGCGGAGACCGCCGCGCAGGGGACGTTCTCGCGCCGGAGCGCACGCACCAGCCGCACGGTGCCGGGCCATGGAGCGACACGGTGACCGCCGAGCCAGAGGCTGAACAGTTCCTCCTTACGGGCGGCCACCGCCGCCACCGTGCCGGTACCGGGTGGCTCGCCCGGCCGGCCGGGCGGCAGGAAGAGCCCGCAGCCCGCCAGGAAGGCTTCGGCGCCCTCCAGCCGCGACCGGCCGTCCACCCAGCGGTGATAGTCCTCGGTTGCGAACCTCCGTTCGCGGCCGGCCGCGGCGAGACAGGCGTCGAACGCGCCCTTCCAGGCCGCTTCGTGCGCCGGCGCGGAGTCCGTGACGACGCCGTCGGTGTCGAAGACCGCTGCCTGCACGCCGAGCGATCTGCGTGGACCGCGTGGTGCTGGACCGCCACGCTCACCGGCCGCCGCTGCCGCCGGGTTCGCGCCCCCTGACAAGTGGCCGACCATTTCCCTGCCTCCTCGTGGCGGGAGCAACCCGACGACACGCTCGTACCCCTCTCCACGGTGCGTGGGCACGAGCCGCTTCGCCACCGCGACGGACCGGACGGCGGCTCCGCGCGACCGATTCGTCCGGACGGTGCATGCTGATGAAGGGGCACCAGGGGAGTGCGGAGACCAGGACAGGAGCGGAGACTCGCGGGATTCCGCGCACGGGTTCCGGCGGCGACAGTCCGGGGCCGGCGGACCGGTTTCGGGCCTGCGTGCGTTGGGGCGCATCGGTTTGACTCGGTGGGGTGACGGCACACGCGCCGCGCGCCGGGGCACGCTGCGCGACGGCCGGCAGCCAACGAACCAGGACCACGTCGGAGAGGGCGGTGGAGACCGTGGAGCTTCCTGTCGTAGTGGGAGTGGACGGATCGGACGGCAGCCTTGAGGCGCTCGACTGGGCGGCCAGGGAGGCGGAACGCTCATCGCGTGAGCTCCGGGTCGTCTACGCCCCCGAGTGGGGCCGTTACGAGAGCTACGAGCCCCGGGCGGCCGCGGACGACCGTCCGGCCGAAACGGTGACCTCCGACAGCGTCATCGCCGTCGCGATGGCGCGGGTTCACCGCCTGGCACCCGAGGTGAAGGTCGCGGCCGCGTCGATGCCGGACGAGCCGGTGAGCGTTCTCCTCTCCGAAGGTGACAGCGCGTCGATGCTCGTCGTCGGGTCGCGTGGACGGGGGCCGATCACCGGCATGCTGCTGGGCTCCGTCAGCCTCGCAGTGGCGGCCCGTGCCCGCTGCCCCGTCGCGGTCGTCCGGGGCCCGGCACCACTTGATGCCGGAGCGGACGCTCCGGTCGTGCTGGCAGTCGGCGAAACGGCGGCGAGCGACGCCGCCGCACGTTTCGCCTATGAACAGGCCCAGCGCCGGGGCGTTCCGCTCCTGGCCGTGCGCGCTTGGCGGTCCCCCGCCCCGGACGTGGTCTTCGGCCACGGAGAGCTCTCCTACGACCCCGTGGAGGTCGCGAAGGCATCCCACCAACGGGCGGACATGTTCCTCGACCGGACGCTGAGAGTGATCGGCGAGGACTATCCGTCGGTGCGGGCACGGCGGGACGCCGTCGAGGGCCCCGCCCATCAGATGCTGGTCCAGGCCGCCGAGGGAGCGGCCCTGCTGGTGGTCGGTGCGCAGCGACGCAGCGGTACGGTCGTCGGGCTCCAGCTGGGCCGCGTCAATCACGCGGTCCTGCACCATTCGCCGTGCCCGGTCGTCGTCGTGCCCGACACGCGCTGACCGAGTGGCGCCACCACCAACACGCTCTCAGGCCCCGCGCCTCGCTGTGTACTCCGGCTGGGGTCGGCCGGCCCGTAGCCGTGTGTGGCGCGTGGTGGGCCGGTGGCGCTGTGGCAGACGATCACGGCTCGCCCGCTCCCCAGCCGAGTCCGAGGAGTCGCTCTCATGGATCCCACGACGGTCAACGGAATCCCGGCGCATCCGCTCGTCGTCGACGCTGTCATCGTGCTCGTCCCGTTGGCGGCTCTGCTGCTGGTGGTCTGTGCCGCCTGGCCGTCGGTCATGCGGCGCAGAGTCCCTGCCCGTTCTCGCTCTTGTGGCGCTGGTGACCGTTCCGATGGCCACTCACGCGGGCGAGTGGCTGTAGGAGCGCGTTCCTGAGACCGCGGCCTTGGAGCGCCACACGGAGATGGGTGACAACCTCCTGCCCTGGGCGGTCGCACTCCTCGTGGCGTCGGTGCTGCTGTGGTTGTTCTACCAGCGCCCGTGGGAGCGGGGCTCCGCGGAGCAGCAGCCGGACGGGCGCGGGGCAGTGGCCCACCCCGCGGTCTTGATGAGGGTCGTCGCGGTGGTCCTGGCGCTTGTCGTGGGCACCGGTGCGGTCGTGGAGACCGATCGCATCGGTGATTCGGGTGCGCAGTCTGTGTGGGAGGGAGTCTGACGCGCGGCGGCGCGATGCCCGGACGTTCCTCGGTCTCCCCCTGGGACCGCGAATGTTCCCTCGTCCTGGACCGGGTGCCGCCGTGCCCCGGGGCACTCGCAGTCGTCACGACGGTGCTGATCGCCTTCGCGCGTGCTCCCCACGCCGGTACCTGCGCGAAAGCACGTGTGACAAGGCGGTGGACTGGTCCTGGCGACCGTGTGCGGTTGGCGGCTCGGCGCTGTCCCCGCCGCGGGGCGAGTTGAGCCGCTGTCGCCGAAGCTGGAGGGCGATGCCACCGCTGGCGCCCGGCTGGACGCCGCCCCGCCCACCCGCGGCAGCGCGCACCGGCCGGGGGAGCGGAGGCAGGGCGCGGCCTCGCGGTTCGGTCAGCGCGGCTCCGTCGGGCGGGCGCCTCGCAGGAACTGCGTCACCGCGGTGTCCACGAGGCCTTCGAGCCGTCCCGGCTCGATCATGCCGCTGTTGACCATGGACGTGATCCCCAGGACGGTGGCGTAGATGACGAGTCCGATGCCCTCCGGGTCACCCTCCTCCAACTCGCCCCGTGCCTGGCCCTCTTCGATCAGATCGCTGATCTGCCCGAACGCGGCTGCGGCGGCCTCGGCGACCGCGGTCGCCCCGGGACGGTGCTTGCTGGCGTTCATCAGCCCGGTCAGCGCGACATTCTCGGTGGCGAACCGGACGTAGGCCGACGCGAACGCGTACAGGCGAGCGGGCAGGTCTTCCTCGTCGTCGATCTCGTCCACCGCGGCTCGCAACCTCGCGCCAAGGCGGACGAAGCCCGACTCGGCGAGGGCGTCGAGCAGCGCGCGGCGGTCCGCGAAGTGCCGGCGGGGCGCCGCGTGACTCACGCCGATCTCCCGTGCCAGGTCCCGCAGGGAGAGCTGCTCGGCCCCGTGCGCCCTCAGACTGCGCTCCGCCGCGTGGAGGAGCTCCACGCGGAGATTCCCGTGGTGGTAGGGCCGCTGCTCCGTGGTGTCAGGCATGGGGTCAGCCTACTCAGCACAATGTTTTCATTGACAACAATGTTGTCAATGTCTACTCTCGGGTCATGTCCAGATTCTCCCCCGCCGAAATTGCCGACCTGAGTGGCCGCACCGCCGTCGTCACCGGCGCGAACAGTGGTATCGGCCTCGTCACCGCCCGTGTTCTCGCCGAGCGTGGTGCGCAGGTGGTCCTTGCCGTACGCGATCCTGAGAAGGGGGAAGCGGCGGCGGCGACCATGACGGGCGCGGTCCAGGTCCGCATCCTCGATCTCGCCGACCTCTCCTCTGTCCGGGCGTTCGTCCGCGACCTCCCCGGCCCCGTCGATCTGCTGGTCAACAACGCCGGAATCTCCCTGGGGCCGCTCTCCCGGACCGCGGACGGATTCGAGTCGCAGCTCGGGACCAACCACCTGGGCCACTTCGCCCTGACGAACCTGCTCCTTCCGCGCATCAGGGAGCGGGTCGTGACGGTGGCCTCGCTCGGGCATCGGATCGGCTCCCTGGACTTCTCCGACCTCCAATGGGAGCGCAGGCCGTACCGGCCGAACGCCGCCTATGCGCAGTCCAAGCTGGCCAACCTCCTGTTCGCCTCCGAGCTCCAGCGCAGACTCACCCGCGCGGGATCACACGTCATCTCGACGGCCGGGCATCCCGGCATCTCCTCGACGGACCTGATGCGAGCAGAGAAGAAGCCCTCCCTCGGTTTCCGCGTCGAGAAGTTCCTCGTCGGGCTCGTCGCCCACAGCGCGGAGGAGGGCGCCCTGCCCACCCTCTACGCCGCCACCGCGGACCTTCCCGGCGACAGCTACGTCGGCCCCGGCCGACTGTGGGGCATGCGCGGTGCGCCGGCGCCGGCCGGACGGGCCGCCCGAGCACGTGACGGCTCGGCGGCGCGGCGGCTGTGGGAGGTGTCGGAGGAACTGACCGGCACGCGCTTTCCCCTCGACGCTCCCGCGCCCCCTGCCCCGTGAAAGGACCGGCCACTGTGATTCGTCCAAGAAGAGACGCGAGCAAAGACCAACGGAAGATGGGCGAACTCGTCGTCGTCTCCGGTGCCTCGTCGGGTATCGGAGCCGCGACGGCACAGGCCCTCGCCGCAATGGGCTACCACGTCCTCGCCGGGGTACGCACCGACAGCGAGGCGGACGCCGTCCGGGCCGACGGCATCGAACCGGTCGCCCTGGACATCACCGTCCCGGAACACATCGAGGCCCTGGCCCGGCGGATCGCCGACGACCCTGAACGGCGCGTCCTGCGTGTCCTGGTCAACAACGCCGGGATCGAGATCAACGCCCCCGTCGAGGTGCTCCCTCTCACCTCGTGGCGCGAGCAGTTCGAGGTGAACCTCTTCGGGCACATCGCGGTCATCCAGAGTCTCCTGCCCTTCCTGCGGCGGAGCCGGGGAAGAATCGTCAACATCAGCTCCGTCGGCGGGGTGGCCGCGCTGCCCGTCTTCGGGGCGTACGCGGGAACCAAGTTCGCCCTGGAAGCGGCCAGCGACTCCCTGCGACGGGAGGTCTCGGCGCACGGCGTGCAGGTCGTCGTGGTCCAGCCCGGCGGCGTCCGGACGGAGATGGCCGCCCGCAGCGGTGACATCTCCCTCGAACTAGCCGCCGGGATGAAAGCGGAGCATCAGCGTCTCTACGGCGGCCTCATCAACGCGACGGTGTCGTCGAACGCAGCCTTCCTGAAACGCGCCGTATCGGCGGAGAAGGCGGGGGCCAAGATCGCCAAGGTGGCGACAACGCCCCGCCCGCGCGTCCGATACACCCTCGGCGGGGATGCCGCCTTCATCATCCCCCTCGCCCGTTTCCTGCCTGCCCGGCTACTGGACGGCATCCTCGCGATGAGCCACCGGGGCCGGAACCCGAACCCCGGGCCCACGCCCACGCCCCAGTCCACGGGGAGTCCTTCATGACCACGCTCGCCGACCGCATCGGACTGATCGAACTCATGGGCCGCTACGCCGACATCGCGGGCCTGAAAGGAGTTCACCCCCTCCCCGCACTCGGCTGCGGGACCGGGTGACCCCGACTTCTCCTCGGTCATCGGACTGCCGTCGCGGAGCCCGCGTCACAGCTGCTCGACGGCTTGAGCCTTGTCTGTGGCCGGTCTGCGTCACCCCGTGCCGAGTCGTCCCGGCGGCCCCCGGTGCGGAGACCGAGGCCGGCAGAAGCCCCGGACAGACCTGGTGACGGCCGGAGTGGCGGTCCGGCGGGGAGCGGCACATCCTGGACGAGCGGCGGGCCGCCGTCGCCACCGCGAGGGTGAGAGGGAGCCATGGCGATACCACTCCGGAGCAGGCAACGGCGCATGCTGACGGTGCCGGGCGTCTACGCTCCCCAGCACGACACGCACCTGCTCATGCGGGTGGTGGGCCGGGAGAACATCGCCGCCGGGCCCCGTGTGCTGGAGCTGGGGACGGGCAGCGGAGCCCTGGCGGTGCACGCCGCGCGGCTGGGCGCCCGTGTCACGGCCGTGGACATCTCCCACCGGGCGGTGCTGTGCGCCAGGCTGAACGCCGCTTTCCACGGCAGCCGCGTCACCGTCCGGTATCGCGATCTGTCCACCGCCGACCCCGGCGGGTACGACATGGTGATCAGCAACCCGCCCTATGTGCCGGCCCCCGGCGCCCTGCCGCCCTCGCGCGGGAAGGGCCGCGCCTGGGACGGCGGCCCGGACGGCCGGGCAGTCGTCGATCGGGTCTGTGCGACCGCCGCGACCGTGCTCGGGCCCGGTGGAACGCTGCTCATGGTGCACTCGGCGCTGTGTGGGGTCCCCGCCACGATCGACGGTCTCGCGGGGCTGGGACTCGACGCGCAGGTGATCGAGCGCCAGCTCGTTCCCGTGGGGCCGGTGCTTCGTTCCCGGCTGCCGTGGCTCCGGGAGCAGGGGCTGGTGGACGACGAGCGGCTCGACAAGGAAGAACTGGTGGTCGTCCGTGCGCGACGAAACTGACCCCCGCCGCATCCGCCTCGACCGCAACGGGCCGCTGCTGGTGGAGGGCCCCGTCACTGTCGTCGGGGACGACGGTGTCGCCGTGACCTCCGAGCGCTTCCTGGTGGCGGTCTGCACCTGCCGTCGCAGTCGCGCCTATCCGTGGTGCGACACCAGCCACCGCCGCCGCGCGGCCTCCCGCACCGACACCTCGCCCGACGCGTCCGCTGACGTGAACCCGGACGAGACGTCATGACCACGGCGCCCTACACCGAAGCACGCGACACCAGCCCCGTGCTGCCGGCCGCGCGCGGCGCTCTCTCCCACGCCGTCCGGTCCGCCCTGCGGAACCGCCACGCCCCCCTCGTGGCTCCGCGGCTCGTGGCGGAGGCCGAGCCGTACGGCGACGACCTCCAGCTCGCGCTCTACCTGCTGTACGAACTGCACTACCAGGGGTTCGACGGTGTCGGTGACGACCGGGAGTGGGATCCGGAGCTGTTGCGGCTGCGCGGAGCTCTGGAACTCCGCTTCCTCGACGCGCTGCGGGCGGATGTGCCGCGGAAGGCGAGCGCCGGAGAGGCTCTGGACGCCGTCCTGGTCGAGCCGGCTGTCGGCGACGACACCGGCGTGAGCACTCACCTGCAGAACGAAGGCAGTCTGTGGCAGCTCCGGGAGTACGCGGCGCTCCGTTCCCTCTACCACCTGAAGGAGGCCGATCCGCACGCCTGGGTGATCCCCCGGCTCCATGGCCGGGCGAAAGCGGCCATGGTGGCAGTGGAGTACGACGAGTTCGGCGCCGGGCGGGCCGAGGACGTGCACGCCAGGCTCTTCGCGGACCTGATGGACGACCTCGGCCTGGACCACACCTACGGCCTGTACCTCGACGCGGCTCCGGCGCAGCTGCTGTGCACCGTCAACGTGATGTCGCTCTTCGGTCTGCACCGCGCGTTGCGCGGCGCTCTCGTCGGGCACTTCGCCGCGGTGGAGGTGACGTCCTCGCCCGGGTCGCGTCGACTCGCGAAGGCGATGCGGCGTGCCGATGCCGGGCCGGCCGCCGCACGCTTCTACGACGAGCACGTCGAGGCCGACGCCGTGCACGAACAGGTCGTCCGGCACGAGGTGATCGCCCCACTCCTCGCGGCCGAGCCGCGCCTCGACGCCGATGTGGCGTTCGGTATCCAGGCCACCGGTCTGCTGGAAGACCGGCTCGGCGTGCTGCTGCTGGAGGCGTGGCGGCACGGGCGTTCCGCTCTGCGCGTCCCGCTGGCGGCGTCCGCGCGACACCCGGTCAGCCCGGTGGAACTCCCGTGAGAGACGCCAGGGGGTGGGTCATACGCCCGTCCGCGCGCCGTCCCACCCCGCTGGGTGGGGACCACGAGGCGGCGGCCGGTCGGCGCGGCAGGCCGTTCCCGTGATCACCGAGCACGAGGGCCCGGGCGCCCTGGTCATCCTCGCCAACTTCGTCTCCCCGCTGGCGGTGGACCTGGGTGAGGAGTCAGTCCTGCGCCAATGGGCGGAGCAGGCACCACGCAAGCTGTGGCTCACCCGGCCCGGTGACGTGCTGGTCAGCCCGGTGCCCCTCAGCCCTCCCTTCCGGCGTTACGTCTTCCACCGGCTGGGCATACCGGAACACTCCGTGACCGTCGTCACCGTGCCCGACACCCCGCACCTGCCGATGGCTCAGGCGCTGGCCGCGCACGGCATGTTGCGCCCGCTGCGAGCCCTGGCCGGTGAGCGTCCGGCAGCACGTCTGCTCCCGACCGCGCTGGACGAGGCGTCGGTGGCGCTGGCCGCCGACCTGCGCATCCCCGTCGTCCCCTACGAAACGAACGCGCCGGACCCCGGCACACTGCGGGTGGTCGCCGAGATGAACACGAAGTCGGGTTTCCGCGCCGTCGCACGCGCGCTCGGTCTGCGCGTGCCCGACGGCCGGGCGTGCACGGGCGCGGAGCTGGGCGAGGTGACCGGCGCGTCGCTGGGCGCGCACGGCCGGGTCGTCGTCAAGCCCGACCGGTCCGCCGGTGGCCACGGCCTGGTGTTCGTCGGTCCCGGAGACCAGCCTGGGCAGTCACCGCCGCCGCCGGACAGCCGGTGGGTGGTCGAGGAGCACGTGGACCACAGGTGGGCCGTGAGCGGTCAGGGGCACGCCACCGCCACTCGGGTGGAGGTGAGCTACGACGGCGAGATGCGCGTGTGTGCCGGCTCCTTCGCCGGCTACCGCTCGCCCCTGGAGGCCCCGCCCGAGCGGGCGCGCGCCGAACTGGCCGACTGGACCCGGGCGCTGGGCGCCCACCTGGCCGCCGAAGGCTACCGCGGGCCCTACAGCCTGGACCTGGTGTGCACACGGGACGGAACCCTGTACGCCCTGGAGTGCAACGTGCGGCGCACCGCGACGACCACGGTCCACGCCATGGTGAGGCGGCTGACCGGGCCGGGCCCTCGCAGACCCAGGTGGTCCACCGGAACGGTCACCGCCGCCTCGCCGCTGTCCTTCGACGAGGCGGTGCGGCACCTGACGGAAGCGGGACTGGACTTCCAGCCCGGTGACGCCGAGGGCGTCCTGTTCTTCACCGACCGCCCGGCCGACGGCCGGCGGTGGCGGTACGCGGCCCTCGCTCCCAGTCACTTCCGGCTCACCGAAGTCGAAGCGCGGTTGTCCACGGTCCTCGGGCACGGGCCCCGCTGAGCCGCGTACCAACCGTCCTCCGGGAGAGCCGACTTCGTGTGGTGCGGGAGCGCGGCAACCGTCTCACTGTGGTGATCGACCCAGGTCAGCGGGGAGCCGGGCGTGCCCGGCGGCCACCACCGCTCCCCGGGCTTCGTCTCGTCGCAGGCGATTTCGAGCTGCCTCCGGACGCCCTTCCGCAATACCCCGGGCCGCGAACGCGCCAACTCCGGAGGCGGGTCCGGTGGCCGGAAGCGGTCTCGGGCGTGCGCTCTGTACGAGGTTTCCTTCGAACGGTCGGCCGCGGCTTCGCGCCACGCCTGGCGCGCCGGGCGCGGAGAACTGCCGCAGGGGGTCGCGTCGTTCCGCGCTCGCGGCATACAGGTATGCGATTCGCAAAAAGGCGTGTTCCCGGCCCTGGCCGACGGCCCGCGAGGGTGATGTGGAAGATGGCGTTCCGGGCAGGGTAAGCGCGTGCCGTGGCGGGCGGAATGTTTCATTCCCAGGGCGTGCGCGGCGTACGAGACACACGAAGCGTTCGATTGCTGGCGTGTTCAGGTCTTTCGCGTGAGGCGGAGCCGCTCCGCGTGAGTAATGGCCGAATCGGGAAGACGCCGTTCTTCCGGTGTGATCCCGCTGTTAGTCTCACCGAGGCTCACTCCCGTACCTCTCGATCTCCTGATGGCGTCATCTGCCCGGCCCGGCCTCGACGGGTTCATTCCTCGATGTTCACGAGCCGAGTTCCGCGTGCTGTCGTGTTGGTTGTCTTGAAGTTCTTTCATCGAAGCGTGGGAAGAAGACTTCCTGAAGCGTGACAGGAGTAAGCATGCCCCTGGGGTACTTGTTCGGCGGTGGCGTCGGGGCCGAACCGCACGGGATCGAACTGTATGAAGCGTCACCGCTCGTACGGCGGCTCTACGAAGAGATATCCGGCTGGACCGGCCTGACCGCCGAAGGGATCCTGCGTGGCGAACTGCCCGCAGGACGGGAACGACGGCAGAGCGCGGGCACGATACGCGAAGCGGCGCTCGCCGTCGCCGTGCACGATCTTCTGGCGGAGGCGGGCCTGCGCCCGGACGTGGTCGGCGGGCTGAGCCTGGGCTCGATGACGGCCAGCACTCTGGCCGGCGCCCTGGACCGCCGCTCGCTGTTCACCATGCTGGCCCGGACCGCCGACGCCCCAGGCCCTGGGCCCGCTGACGCCGACGAGGGCATGGCCCTCGCCTTCGTGCAAGCCGAGGACGCGCAGTCGCCGCCGCCCTGGCAGGGGCTCGCGGACGTCCACCTCGCCGGGGACTTCGGCCCCGTTGTGGACGGCTCCCGCCGCATCCTCATGCTCGCCGGTCACCGCGCGGCGATCGAGGGCCTGGCCGCCGTGTCCCCTCCCGGCGCGATCGTGCCGCTGCCCGGCCGTGACATCGCCGTTCACTCCCCGCTGCGCCAGCCCTTCCGCGACTTCATCGCGCCCCATGTGGCAAGCATTCCGTTCACCGCCCCCCGCATTCCCCTGCTTTCCTGTCTCGAGCGCGGAGAGCTGAAAACCGCGGACGAAGTACGGGACATGTTCGAGCGGAACCCCACCGATCCGATCAGCCTCGTCGACGTCTACGAAGGAATGCGGAGTCACGACGTGCGGCTCGGCCTCGTCATGGGCCCCGCGATTCCCGAAGGAATCCTCGCCTTCCCGTTCCCCGTTGTCCATGTGGAGCGACCCGAGCACATCGAACTCGCCGTCAGTACCGCCTACGATCTCGGAATCGAGTTCGCCCAGACCGACTCCGGAACACGGGACGGCTGAGATGTGGAGATCCGGGCACGCGGCGGAGCCGGAAGAGCCGGAGGAGAACGGTGCGACCGATCCCGACGTACTCGTCGAGAAGTGGCTCGGCGTCGACATCGACGAATGGACCCGCCGCGTCGTGCGGCGCACCTTCGACCCCGAAGAAGGAAGTCCCTATTGGCTGAGACGCCGCGAGCGGCTCGACTTCGACCCCCACGACATCACACGTCACGAGGAACTCACGGCTTTCGGCCCGTTCCCGCTCGCCGACCTCCGCGACGTGGATCCGGCGGACCTCGTGCCCCGCGCCCTGCGGCGTCCGCTCACCGGCCGGGTGTGGGACACCGGCGGCACCACCGGCACGCCCTGCCGCGTCTACTACACCCCTGCCATGCTCCGCCACCGGGCTGTCTGGCGCCGCTGGTCGTTCGTCCGTGAGGGGTTCGCGCCCGGGCGCGGCTGGCTCCAGGCGACACCCACCGGGCCGCATCTCATCGGGCACGGTGCCTGGGAGGTCGCCGACCTGTACGCCGGCCTGGTGTACGCCATCGACATGGATCCCCGCTGGGTCAAGCGGCTCATCCGCGAAGGGCGCCCGGCCGATGTCGAGCGCTACACCGGCCACCTCCTGGAACAGATCGACGACACCCTCGACCAGGGCGACATCGACTACCTCAACACCACCCCCGCACTCTTCGCGGCGCTGTGCAGACGCTCACCGGAGCGCGTCTCGGCCCTCGCCGGAGCGCGCCTGAGCGGCACTCAGATCAACACCGCGATGCACCGCGACTTCCGCGCGGCCCTCGACGGCGGGATCTGCGGCATCAGCTACGGCAACACCTTCGGCAACGCCGCCTGCCTCGGCGTACCGGAGAGCGGCGGCCCGATCCCGTACATGCCGAACTATCCGCAGGTGACCATGGCCGTGGTCCGCAAGGATGACTGGCGCTCGGTCGTCGCGCCCGGCGCGAACGGCCAGGTCCGCCTCACCGTCCTGCACGACGACCTCTTCCTGCCCAACATCCTCGAACGCGACCAGGCGGCACGCCACCTCGACGCCGAGTGGCCGTGCGACGGCGTCGCCGATGTCCGTCCGCTGCAGATCGCCAACTCCGCCCCCGAGGGCCTGTACTGACCGGCCCACCGCGCACTGCGGGGACCGTCCTGGCGTCCC
>NZ_BHZI01000010.1 GCF_004305975.1 Streptomyces otsuchiensis | reverse complement strand
ATGTGTGGGGGTGTGGGGGAGGGGAGATGCGTTGTACATCGGTGGCCACCGATGGTCCAGAAAGATGGTCCAGACCAATGCTCCTGTCAAGGGGGTCGACACAAGTGCCGCAGCCACAGCGGTCCGCGGCACCGCCCGCGCCGCGGACCAGGCGCTGTCTCCCGCGTCCCGCCCGGCCCGCGACCCTCGGCACACCGCCTCGCCCCGTCGCAGGCCCACACGAGCACGGCGGCTACGAGCCGGGAACCTCCACCGTGCGACACGCCACGACGGACACCGCGAGTGCCCGGGGCGGTGTCCGTCGGACAGAACGGGTCACCCCCGCGACGGCTCCCCGGCCCGGCCCCGGAGCCGGAAGGCGGCGGAAGCTGCCACGCGGCACGGAAGATGCCATAAGCTGCTCAACTGGCAGACAGACTGCACGAGACGGGCAGCACGTGCCCGGGGGGAGCGGCGCATGCCCATGGCCATCGCGGTGACCGACGCCGACCTGGTACTGCCGTCGGCCGATCCCCGCACCCCCGGCGCCCATGTGCTCACCCCGCCGCAGCAGCAGGACTTCCCGGCCGCGCTCGCCGAGACCGGTGAGCTGCTGGAACGCCACGGGCACGTCCTCGTCGTCTACCCGGCCTCCCTGCCCCGCGCCCACCTCCAACGGCTGCACGCCGTGAGGGCGTTGCTGGAGACCGACCGGATGGCGCTCCTGCCCAGCAGGCTGCCGCCGCTCGGTATCGCGGCCCTCGTCCGCCAGTTGCGCCAGCTCTCCGTCTGCGACTTCAGCCCGGGTGTGCTCGGCTCCGCCGCGCGGCTGCTCGGGCACTACATCTACTGCGGCGCGCTCCTGGCCTCCGGCCGGGCGCTGGACCGCATCCCGCTGGCCCTGCCCACCGCCGAGAGCTCCCGCTCCGGGTCCTGCGCCGTGCTCGCCGGGCCCACCCCGCAGTGCGTGCGCACCGGCGAGGGCGAGCTGACCGGACCGCAGTTCGCCACCGTCCTGACCTACGCCGGCAGCGGCCTCGCCGACGACTGGGTGACCACCGAACTCGCCTCCCGCTGGCGGGTCAGCGGCGTCGACCCCGTCGACCTGCCCGAGGAGTCCCGCCACTGGTGGGGCACCGGCAAACTGGTGGAGTTCGCCGCCGCGATCCCCGACGTCGCGCCGCTCTACCAGATGGTCAGCTCCGTACGGCAGGAACTGTGCCACTGGTGCGGACTGGCGCTGATCGGCGACCGCTGCGCCTTCTGCGCCGCGCCGGTCCGCGCCACCGACCGCAGACCCCGCGCTCTCGTCTCCGGCCGGCGCAGGGCGCTCACCTGACCGGCTCCACCGAACCACGCCACGCCCACCACGCCCCACACGGCGGCCCGGCCGACCGGCCCGACCGTGACGAAGCGACCGCCACCGGAAGAACGACGAGGGAGAGCCCGCCCCCATGAACGGACGCCAGCGCCGAGGACTGATACTGTTGCTGGTCTCGGTGGTGCTCGCCCTGGTCGCGTTCGGCGGCGTCTACGCGGTGATCCAGGACGTCGAGTCCAAGGTCGGCCCCGAGACCACCGCCTACGAGGTCGCCGAGGACATCGAGCCCTACCAGCCGCTGAACGCCGACCAGTTCCGCGAGGTGCGGATACCCGAGCGCTATGTGCCCGAGTCGGCCGTCACCGATCTCGACGACCTGGACGGCAAGGTGGCCGTCGGACCTCTCGCCCCCGGGTCGCTGCTGCAGCGCGACATGATCTCCGACCGCCCCGAACTCGGCAGCGGGCAGCAGGAGATCGCCATCATGATCGACGCCTCCACCGGCGTGGCCGGCAAGATCTACCCCGGCGCCACCATCAACATGTACGCCGCCTACCGGGCCGAGGACAGCGACGCCACCGACAGCGGCGAACTGGAGGTGGTGCGGCTCATGGTCAACAACGCGCAGGTCATCGATGTCGGCGACCTCACCGAGATCGAGGGCGACCGCGAGCGCGTCGAGGCGGTCCCGATCACCTTCGCCCTGGAGAACGTCGACGCCCAACGGGTCACCTTCGCCGAGGCGTTCGCCGAGCAGATCCGCCTCGCCCTCGTCGCCCCCGGCGACGACACCGAGATCCCCGAGGAGGAGCGCACCTACACCATCGTCGGTGACGTCCTCGGCTCCCCGCACGCCGACATCGTCCAGCCCGGCGCGAACTGACAGGTGGTTGCCGTGAACACACTGCCGCGCGACGGGCTGAGTCCCGCCCTGAGGGGAAGGGAACCGGAGAAGAGACGGCGGACGCACGATGCCGGGAGCCGCCGGCCCGCCGCACCCGCGGCAGCCCCTCCCGGCACGGAAAGGACCGGCAGGTGACGACGCGCATCCTCCCCGCGGTGGGGGACCCGGACACGGCACGGGCCATGCTCACCGTACTGAGCCAGCTCCCGGACATCGCGCCGCTGCGCGCCGTGCCCGACTCGGGCGCGCTCCTGGACACCCTCGCGGCGCTCTCCCACGGCTCCGTCGGCGACCTGCCCGAGGTCGTCCTGATCCACGAGGGCGTCGGCCCGCTGCCCGCCCTCGAAGTGGTCCGCGAGGTGGCACTGCGGTTCCCCGCCGTCGGTGTCGTCCTGGTCACCTCCGACCCCACCGCCGGGCTCTACGCGGCGGCCATGGAGGCCGGTGCCCGGGGTCTGGCGGGGCTGCCCCTCTCCTACGACGAACTGGCCGCGCGGGTCACCGCCGCCGGGCAGTGGGCGCAGGGCGTGCGACGGCACCTCGGCGCCGAGGAGCACACCCCGGCGGGCCCCGGCGGCCGGGTCGTCACCGTCTCCGGCGCCAAGGGCGGGGTCGGCGCGACGCTGCTCGCCACCCAGCTCGCCCTGGCCGCCCGGCGCGGCGGACCCTCCGACCGGGGCGTGCTGCTGCTCGACCTCGACCTGCTGTGCGGCGACGTCGGCTCCTACTTCGACGTCCAGTTCCGGCGTTCCGTCGCCGACCTCGCGGGCATCAGCGACATCTCCCCGCAGGTCCTCTCCGAGGCGGTGTACGCCCACGAGACCGGGCTGTCGCTGCTGATCGCGCCGGCCGAGGGCGAGCGTGGCGAGGAGGTCACCGACCCGACCGCGCGCCAGCTGCTCGCCGCCGTCAGGTCGCGCTACGAACTCGTCATCGTCGACTGCGGATCGCAGATGAACCCGGCCAACGCCGCCGCGGTGGAGATCGCCGACATCGCGCTGCTGGTCACGACGCCCGACGTCATCTCGGTGCGGGCCGTCAACCGCATGGTCCGGATGTGGGACCGGCTCCAGATCCGCAAGGCAGAGGACACCCTGACCGTCGTCAACCGCCTCGGCCGCACCAGCCACATCCAGCCCCAGCTGATCTCCCGGATCACCGGGACCCGGGTCGCGCGCGGCGTCGTCCCCGCCAACTTCCGCGAACTGCAGGAGGCCCAGGACGCCGGGCGCATCCAGGACCTCGACCACCGCGGACCGGTCCGCCGCGCCATGTGGGAGCTGGCCGACGAACTGGGCCTGACCACGGCGCCGGCCGCCGACGGCCGGTCCAACCGCCGCAAGGGCAAAGGCTGATGGACCGGCCCCCGGTCCCCGCCGCGCCCACGAGCCCCCCGCGTCCGCGCGGGGAGCCTCGGCCGCACGGCGACCGGGGCGCCGTCATGATCGAGTTCGCCGGGATCTTCCCCTATGTGCTGCTGATGCTCGCCCTCATCTGGCAGTGCGTACTGATCGGTTACACCTTCTCGCTCGCCGGCAACGCCGCCGACCAGGCGGCCCGTGCCGGTGCCGCCGCCCGGGACGGCGCCGCCGGTGCCTGCGCCGCCGCCGCGGCTCAGCACGTGCCGTCCTCCTGGAGCGTGAGCGCCGACTGCGGCGGCCAGGGCGAGCTGTACCGCGCGGAGGTGACCCTGCGGGTGCCGGCGCTCTTCCCCGGGGTGCTGAACCTGCCGTTCGACGTCAACGGCACCGCCGGCGCGGCGGCGGAGGGATGACCCATGGCCCAGCGACCGCGCCCACCCGTCCGCCTGCCGCGCCGCCCGCGCGCCGGCCGGCCCCCGGCCCGAACCACCGCGGGCGGCCCGAACCCGCCACGACGCGACGGCCAACGGGGAGTCAGCGCGGTGGAGTTCGCCGGATGGCTGCCCATCCTGCTGCTGGTGGCGCTGACCGGACTCCAGCTCGGCTTCGTCGGCTACGCCGCCCAGCAGGCGGGCTCGGCGGCCCGCGCCGCCGCCCGGGTCGCCGCCCAGGAGGAGATCGCCGACCGCTACCGCACTGCCGGCCTGGGCGCGATGAGCGACTGGAGCGACGGCAGCGTCTCGCTGGACACCGCCTGTGGCCGGAACGGCGGCGTAGCGACGGTGACAGCGAGCGTCCGGGTGCCGTCCGTCCTGCCGTTCATCAGCGGATTCGGCGCCATCACCAAGACCGTCACCATGCCATGCGACTGAACACCGGGCGGCGGACACCAGGCCGTGCCGTGCCCGGCCGCGCCGCGCACCGAGCCGTCCGGCCGCCACACGCGAGGAGGAACACCCCATGGGTCTGAGGTCCCGGCTGGCCGTCCCGGAGGAGACGGCCGGCGCCGACCAGGGCGACAGCCGGCTGGTCGCGGTCTACCGCGCCAAGCTGCTGCAGGAGACCGACCTCGCCGAGATGTCGTCCATGTCGATGGCCGAGCGGCGCGACCGGCTCGAACGCGTCCTCGGACACATCCTGAGCCGCGAGGGTCCCGTACTCTCCACCCAGCAGCGCGCCACCCTCATCCGTCGCGTCGTGGACGAGGCACTGGGCCTGGGCATCCTCGAACCGCTCCTGGAGGACGCCTCCATCACCGAGATCATGGTCAACGGACCCGACCAGATCTTCGTCGAGCGCCGTGGCCGCGTCGAGCAACTTCCCCTGCGGTTCGCCTCCGACGAGCAGCTGATGCAGACCATCGAGCGGATCGTCTCCACCGTCAACCGGCGGGTCGACGAATCCAACCCGATGGTCGACGCCCGGCTCCCCACCGGTGAACGCGTCAACGTCATCATCCCGCCGCTCGCACTCAGCGGCGCCACGCTCACCATCCGGCGCTTCCCCCGCGCCTTCACCCTCAGTGAGCTGCTGGACGCGGGCACCCTCGACCAGGAAATCCTGCTGCTGCTCTCCGCGTTCGTCCGGGCCCGCCTCAACATCATCGTCTCCGGGGGCACCGGCTCGGGCAAGACGACGCTGCTCAACGCCCTCTCCGGCCTGATCCCCGACGGCGAGCGCATCGTCACCGTCGAGGACGCCGCCGAACTCCAGCTGCAGCAGAGCCACGTGGTCCGGCTGGAGTCCCGCCCGCCGAACGTCGAGGGACGCGGCGAGGTCACCATCCGCGACCTCGTCCGCAACTCGCTGCGGATGCGCCCCGACCGCATCCTGGTCGGCGAGGTCCGCGGCGGTGAGACGCTCGACATGCTCCAGGCGATGTCCACCGGCCACGACGGCTCACTGGCGACCGTGCACGCCAACAGCGCCGAGGACGCCCTGCTCCGGCTCCAGACCCTCGCGTCCATGTCCGAACTCCAGGTCCCCTTCGAGGCGTTGCGTGACCAGATCAACAGCGCCGTGGACGTCCTGGTCCAGCTCGTCCGCGACCCCGACGGCACCCGCCGTATCGCCGAGGTCGCGGTGCTCGCCAGCCGCGGTCGCGACCGCTTCCAGGTCGTGTCCGTCGCCCGGTACGAATCCACGCCGATGACCCGGGACGTCGGCGTGCCGGGCCGCTTCCTCCACTACCCCGTGCCGCCGCAGCTCGCCGACCGGCTCCATCTGGCGGGCGAACGGGTGCCGCAGGCGTTCACCGTGCTGCGGGACGGGGTGCCGGACCGTCTGGCGGACGAGCCGGGCGGCCGTGGCCCAGCCGACGGCTACGGCGGTCACGGCGGTCACGGCGGTCAGGGCGGCTACCCCGGCGGCCACGGTCCGGGGCACCCGTACGGGCCCGCGCACGGGCCCGCGCACGGATACGGCGAGGCGCCGGGCCTGCCCCGAGCCGTACCGCGCCGGCTCGGCGCCGGCGGGGAGGGCGACCGGTGACCACCTCCGGCCCCGACGGGGCGGCCGCGGTCCGGCTCAGCTTCGACCACCTCCCACAACTCACCCTCGGCATAGCCCTGTTCGCCGCCCTGGTCTTCGTCGCAGGGCTGCACGTCTATGTGACCGGCCGCGCCCGTCAGCGCGCGCTGATGAACCGGCTCGCGGGCCCGGACCCCACCCCGGCCGACCCGATCGGCCCGATCCTGCCCGGCCGGGGTGCGGAACTGCGCACCGGCCGGTTCGACGCGGTCGACCGGGCCATCCGCACCACCGCCTTCGGCCGCCGCCTGCGGCTGAAACTGGCGGCGACCGGCCTCAACCTGACCGCAGGCGAGTACCTCAGCTATGTGGTCGGCGCGGTGCTGCTGCTCGGCCTGGCGGGCTCCGTCGTCCTCGCACCGTTCTTCGGACCGGTCTTCGCCCTGGTAGCCCTCTGGGGCGGCAACGCCTACCTCAACTGGCAGCGCACCAAGCGGACCGAACGGTTCATCGCCCAACTCCCCGAGCTGGCACGCCTGATCGCCAACGGCACGGCGGCCGGACTGGCGCTGCGCACCGCGCTCTCCATGGCGGCCGAGGAGATGGACGACCCCGCGCGATCCGAACTCGCCTCGGTCGCGAACCAGTTGGCAGTCGGACGGTCACTGGAGGACGCCCTCGGCGAACTCGGGGAACGGCTGCCCTCCCGCGAACTCAACGTCCTGGTCTCCACCCTGATACTCGCCAACCGCGCCGGCGGAGCCATCGTCTCCTCGCTGCGCAACCTCACCGACACCCTCGAACAGCGCAAGGAGACCCGGCGTGAGGTGCGCACCGTCCTCGCGGAGGTCAACGCCACCGCTGTCACCGTCCCCGCCCTCGGCCTGGGCTCGCTGCTGATGATCAACACGATGTCCCCGGGGGCGCTCGGCCGGGTCACCGCCAGCCCGGCCGGACAGATCGCCATGATCATCGCGCTGTCGCTGTACGCCGTGGGCTTCTTCGTGGTGCGCCGCTTCGGGCGGGTGGAGCCATGATCGCCCTGGCGCTCTCCCTCGCGGTCCTGCTCGCCGTCCTGGGCACCATCGCCGGCTACCGCATGATGAGCGGAGGCACCCGCCTCCCCGAGGACCTGGCGCTCGCCCTCGAAGTCGGCTCCACCCGCGTCACCGCCACCGGCTCGGCCGTCGACCGGCTCGGGATGCGGATGGCCCCCACCGTGCTGCGGCTGATGGGACCGCAGGGCGTGGAGAAGAAACGCCTGCGCATCGACCAGGCCGGCAACCCCGACGGCCTCACCATCGACCGCTACGCCGCCCGGCGCGCCGTCTACGGCATCTTCGGCGCCGTGGCCGGGCTGCTGTTCTTCGCCGCCGGCTGGGGGCTGTTCGGCCTGCTGGGCCTGGCCTTCGGCCTCTTCGCGGCCGACGCCGTCATCTGGCAGGGAGCGCGGGCCCGCAAGGACGCCATCGAGCGGACGCTGCCCGACTTCCTCGACGTCCTGGCCGTCGTGGTCTCCGCGGGCATCGGTTTCCGTCAGGCGCTGGACCGCGTCTCCTCCCGCTACGAGGGGCCGTGGGCCGACGAGATCCGGATCACCCTGCGCCAGATGGACATGGGCGTCCCACGCCGCCAGGCGTTCGACGAACTGCGACGCCGCAACGGCTCCGAAGCGGTCAACCAGTTCGTCACCGCCCTCCAGCAGGGAGAGGAACTCGGCGCGCCGATCGCCGACACCCTGATCCAGATCGCCGACGACATGCGGCGCACCGACGCCCAGAACGCCCGCCGCCGCGCGGCCAAGGCGATCCCGAAGGCGACGATGGCGACACTGGTGTTCATGGTGCCCGCCACGATGATCATCATCGTGACCGGGATGATCCTGGGCTCCGGCACCAACCTGCTGTCGATCCTCAACCCGTGATCGCCGGGGCGCGGCCGGCGCAGGCCGGAGGCGCCCCGGCGGTCAGGCGGGGCGCCTCAGCGGCTCTTCCGCGCCCGACGGCGGTGCGGGTCCCCTCCGCCCCGACGTGTCGCCGGAACCCGCCGCGCCAGCCGCAGCAGCGGCCGCACCCCGGCCGCCACCACCGACACACAGACGCCCAGGCCCAGTACCCACCACCAGCCCTCACCGCTCTCCGCCAGGCGGCACCCCAGATCCTCCGACGCCACGCAGCGGTCCGCGCCACCGCGCGCGGGCAGGGCCCCCGCGAGGAACACCACCAGGACCAGTGCCACCGCCGCCGTCAGCACCGTCGCCGAAACCGGCACCCACCGGCCGAACCGGCCGCTCCACGCGGCCCGTTCCGGCACCTCGCAGACCAGGCAGCCGTACGCGGTCAACAGCACGGCCGCCGCGGTCGCCAGGCCCAGCAGCGACAGGAAGACCGCCGGCCCGCCCGGTGTCGCCCCGGCCCACCCGGCCACCGTCGCCCCCGTCGTCATACCGACCGCGATCATCAGCACCACCGCCGCCGCGCAACCGCAGTACAGCAGGACGGCGGCCCGTCCGCGCAACTCCCGCCGGGCCACGCGCTCAGCCCGCCGGGTCGGCCATGACGGTGCCGGCGATCTCGTCCGTCCACTCCTCGACCGGTTCGTCGATGCCCGGATCGGTCCACAGCGCGGTGAGCGTGATCAGGGAGTCCTGCCCGCGCGGCGCGATGCCGTAGACCACGCTGCGGTTCACCGTCCGCCCGCCGAACCAGGACTTCCTGGCACCCGGGTAGTTCTGCCGCAGCCGCACCGCGCGGCCCACATTGGGCAGCTCGCCGTACTGGACATCCGGCTCGCCCAGCTCGCGGACGGTGTTGCGCTCCGCGAACCACTCCAGCGTCAGCGGCGGATCACCCGGCTCCGGGAACACGTAGCCGACCTCCAGGCCGACGTCGCTGGAGTCGATACCCGGCGGGTAGCACCCCAGGGCGAAGACCAGGTCCTGGCCCCGGTACGCCTCCGCGCGGGTGCGCAGCTCCGCGGCGAGCTCCTCCTGTGAGGGATGGAGCATCCGGGTGACCTCGGGGACCTCGTCGCCGGCCGCCGACCGCACGATCCGGGCGGCGCGGTCCTCGGCCCAGGCCGCCACGTCGGCGTCGGGAGCGAGCGGGAACTCGATCCACGGCTCGGGGTACTCGATGGTGATGTTCAGCGGGTTGTGGGTCATGTCCTGTCCGGGTTCGGTCATGTCCGGTCCGGCCCGGTCCAGGCGAACGAGCGCGCGACGGCGTCGAAGAGCTGGACCAGGGCGTCGGCGATGGCGGGCAACGGGGTGCTGAAGGAGAGCAGCAGCAGGTCGTCCGTACCCGGGATGGGCAGGTAGTAGTCGACAGCGACCGGCGGCTCCACGTCCGCCGGTGAACCGTCCACCGGCTCCTCACGGCGCCGCACCCGCACCGCCGGGCCGGAGGGCAGCTCCTCCAGCGTCGACTCCACCTCAAGATCCCCGCCGCCGGCACGCTCGGCCAGCTCCTCCAGCGAGGAGCACGGGACGGTGTGACCGGGCACGAAGGTCACCAGCAGCGAGGCGGGAACGGTGACCGGCCCGACGGACTGCAACGACAGGTACAGCTCCACACCGTGGTTGCGGAAGGCGCTCTCCGCCTGCTCCAGCAGCTGACCGCGAACCCGGTGCTTCGCCGCGGCCGCGTCGTCCTGCCCCTGGAACTGCCGGTCGACCAGCGCGTTCACCGAACGCTCCCGCTCGCCGGGGGCCAGCGGGATCTGGTACCACTCCTGCGGGGTGATCAGCCGGTAGTGCACCGGCGGCGGGTCCGGCGGTGTGGCTCGCGCTGTCGCGGGTCGTTCCATGGACGTGCTCTCCGAGGTGCTGGTGACGGTCGCCGGAGCGTGCCGTCGGTGTGCCGGACTGTCGTGTGGCGGGTGTGGCGGGTGTGGTGGGGTGCCGTGCGCGGGTGTGCCGGTGCGTCGGCCCCGCCGCGGGCGACACGCCCGCACCGTGACCGCCCCACCGGGTCAGAAGGTACGGCTGAACGCCACGCTCGACGCGGCGACACCCGTGGTCGTGGAGGCCGTCCAGACCGCTACGTGCGAGTTGAAGTTCTGCGTCGCGGTGGCGACCGCCGACTCCCGGTACACCGAAGGGTCGATGCGGCGGAGCGAGTTGGTGATCGACTTGATGTCCGGGTCCAGCCGCGCCAGCGTGTGCAGACGGGTGTTGGCGGTGGCCGGCATCGGCGCGAACGGCAGGCGCCGGCTCGGCATCCCGTCGATCGCCCGTCGCCGCGCCTGCCCCGTCACCGCGTCCGGCACCAGCTTCTTGGACGTCTCCCGCGCCACCTGCCGGTTGGCCCCCGCCCGCTGGCTGGCCTTGTAGGCGGCCTGCCGGGCGACCGGCTTCAGGCCGTGGGCCGCGGCGCGGCCGGAGCGCAGCGCGGCGGCGCCGACTCCGAACGTCGCCAGACCCACCACGTCCAGCGCGACGTCGATCCACGAACCGTCGCCGCTGACGGCGAGGGCGGTGTTCGCGGCAAGGGAGACGACCGTGGCGATGAGAGTGATCGCGACCAGCGCCTGCCCCAGGAACGGCACCCAGCCGAGGAACAGCGACAGCACACCCGCCACGGCGGCGATCCGCCCCGCCCACTTGGAGATCTCGCCGACGGCGCCCTTGATCTTGTCCCAGAAACTGTCCTTGTAAGCCTTGTCGTTGATGACGTCGTTGATGGCGTTCACCGCGCGGGTCGCGGCCCGGTCCCGGATCGACTTGGCCCGTTCGACCGCCTGGCCGCACCGTGTGACGGTGCCCTGGGCGGCGGAGAGGCAGCTTTCGAGACCGGTCAACTCCGGGTCGTCGTCCTCGATGTCGTCGTCGAGGCCGTCGATGGCGGCCGAGGCGGTGGTCACCTCGCCGTTGGCCTCCACCGCGTCGCTGAGGGCGGCGTCCGCGATCCGCTGGGCGCGGGCCAACTCTGAGGCGTAGTCGGTGTAGTGGAGGTCTGTGTCGGTGTCGGCGCGCGGGTCGGTGCCGTTGTTGCTGACCCGGGAGCCCAGCGCGTCGGCGGCGGCGTCATAGCGCGCGTACGCCTTGCGCAGCTGCTCGCTGGTGCCGTCCGACTCCTCACGGAAGGCCTTGGCGGCGTCGCTGTCCCAGTTCTCCGCGCTGACCAGCGCGTCGATCTCGCCGGCCTGCCGGTTGATCGTCTCCGCCATCTCGGCCAGCTCCCGGCCGATGGCGGCGACCTCCTCGGGGTCACCGGGCACCGGGTCACCGGACTCGCCGACGAGTTCCCAGTCCTCCAGCGGTGCGTTTCTGCTCATGCCTGCCCGTCCGTGGTTGTCGCGACGGCGCTCACGCGTCGTTCTCCCGAAGGGCGTCCACCAGCGCCCGGTTGACCTCGCTGTAGGACTGGGCCGCCATCTCCGTGATGCCGCCCAGCTTCTCCAGCGCGTCGGTCAGCTCACCGCGCCGGATCTTCCAGTTGCTCTCGAACGTCTCGAAGGTGTCCAGGAGTTCGGAGCTGCCGATGGTCGCCCGGTCCTGGCCGTCCATCGGGTTGGCCGCCTCCGAGAACTCGCGATGGATGCGGTGGAAGGAGTCGGCGCACTCCTGGATGCGCGCGATGTCGGCGTTGAGGCCGTCCCCCATGAACTCTCCCCGTGCTTGCCGTGCTTGAGCTGCCTGTACTACCCGCGCGTGCTGTACCACCCGCGCGTGCCTGCCTCGTCGTCCCGTGTTCGCGCCCGCAGCGGTCCGGGCGGCCACGGCCGCGGGCCCGCGAACCGCGCCCGCGGCGTATGTGTCCGGCAGACGGCTACACCGCCTGCTGGCCGCCACCTCCTCCTCCGTCACCCTGCAGACCGGACTCCAGGTCGGTCTCCAGATCGCGGATGGTCTCCACGACCAGGTCGGTGATGTCCTTGACGGCCTCCAGCTGGCCGTCGATCTCGGCCCGGCCGTCCTTCCAGTTGTCGACGAAGCTCTCCAGCGCGTTCTTCACCCGGCTGTCGCCGAGATCGTCCTCGTAGCGGTCCACCATGCTTCCGGTGCCGTTCATCCGGTTGCGTACGGACTCCACATCGCTCGCGAACTCGCCCAGGTTGTCCGGCAGCCCGAAATCGGGAACGCCCACAGCACTTCCTCCCCCACCGGGCCGTGCCCGGCGATCGTCCTGTCACGGGTCGAGAGCCGCCGCACCCTGCTGCGGCGGTCCCGTCATGCGAAGCGGAACGTCGAGGTGACGGCGTCGAACACCTCGAAGAGCGAGTCGGCGATCTCGGTGACATGGCTGCTGCCCGAGACCAGCGCGACCCGGTTGGCGCTCCCGGGAACCGGGATGTAGGTCTGCATCAGCACCACACGCATCGGACGCGGGTCCTGACGGAACCTGATGTCCTCGACGCCGTAGGTGCGCGCCGTGGTTCCCACTCCCGGGATCTCGACCGTGGTGACCTTCCGCCACGCGTCGGTCGGCTTCTTCGCGGTGATCGACTTGAGCTGTCCCGCGATCTCCGCCGGGTCGGTGGACAGCGTGCTGCCGTCCTCGTTGCGCGCGCTCAGCAACGACACCGTCATCGACGCGGTGATCGGAACCTCGCCCCCGAAGGTGTCCGCCATGCAACCGATGTAGGCGGCCCCGGAGTCCCACGCCTCGCGCGCCTGCGCGCGCAGAAAGGTGCGAATGGTGTCGCGATGCGGCGCCATCTCGGGCGTCGCCCGCATCCGCTCCTCGACGATCCGGCGGATCGAGTCCTCCCGGGTCTCCGGCCGGATCTCGAACTCCCACCAGCTGTCCGGCACCTTGATGCTGAAGCCGTCGCGCTCGATCGCGACGGTATCCACCCATTTGCTCAACTTCGCCCTCCCCGTAACCGTCTGCGGTCTGTCCGCGATTCTCGTCACGGTACCGAGTGGCGCCGACCGCTCCAACGGCGCGCGTCACACCCGGCCCCCGCCGGGCGTGCCGGGCGCGGGTGGTGCGCCCTCGGGTATTCGCATCCGTAACGCGCTACCCGGTGACCGAAGGGTGGTTGATATGGCACAGTCGGTGGCGAGAGCGTGCGCGCGGGCCCGCGGGGGAGGGGGACGGCATGAAACGACCCGGCCCCAACTGGTCACCTCCGGAGCAGAATTGCGCCCACCGTTCGATACCGGACGACCCGGCTGCGCAGTACCGTGTGGCATGGCCGGTACTGCTGGGTAGGAAACCGGCGGTACGACGGGGACCGTCCGGAGGGAATGACGACCATGACCAGAACGCTGGTGCGTTGGGGGCTGACGCTTTCCGACCGCGTCAAGAGCGCGGGCCGCGACCGCGGCGCCGGATTCGTGGAGTACGCCGGGCTGCTCCTGCTGATCGCGCTCATGGTCGCGGCGGTCGTCGGCCTGAACCTGCACGTCCGGGTCGCGAACGCCGTGAGCAGCGCCGTCGGGGACATCCTCCAAGGCAACTGACCGAGCGGTGGCACGACCGCGGCGGCGTCTTCCCGCTGTACATCTGGATGGTCAGCGGGCTGTTGCTGATCGCGCTGACCTTCTTCGTCTTCGCCCAGGCGGCGTTCACCCGCAGCGGCGGCCAGTCGGCCGCCGACGCGGCGGCGCTGGCGGCGGCCCGGGAGGCCCGGGACAGCCTCCACGACCGGTTCCTGGAAGCCGCCGACGCCGGTGACGCCGACCTCGGCGACCTGCTCGACGGCCTCGACTTCCGCACCGCGGCGGCCTGCACCGCCGCGGCGGAACTGGCGGGCAGCAACAACGCCACGGTGGTCTCCTGCGAACCCGCGGGCTCGCGCCCCGGCTACCGGGTCACCGTGGAGACCCTCGACACCGTGGGCGAGTCAGTGATCCCGGGGACCGAGAACGCCACGGCCACCGCGACCGCCGTGGCCGTGATCGAGAACCTGTGCCGCCTCGAGAACGTCGAAGAGGACGACGAGGGCGACGACGGTGGCGACGACGACGCCGGTGAGGACGGCGGAGACGACGGCGACGATGCCGAGGTGCCGCGCTGGATCGAACTCGGCTGCGAGGACCGCGACTGGGGGTTCGATCCGGCCGAAGAGGACGAACTGCCCGAACCCCGTGACCTTTTCCGGATTCACCTGGAAGACTGAAATTCCAGAGATTGAGCGATAAGGAACGCCCTCGATGGATCTGCGTGACAGCAAGTCCCGTATCGCGTTGACGATGCTGAGCCTCGGCCTCGTCGTCGTGCTCGTCGCCTGCGGTGGCGGCGGCAGCGACGACGGCGGGAAGAGCGGGGACACCACCTCCGAGGGCGACGCGGCCGCGCCGGACGGCTCTTCGGAGGAGGGCGACGACTCCCCCGATGACGGCAACGACGGTGACACCAAACAGGTGCTGGCGCAGATCACCGGCGAGCCGAGCATCACCCTCACCGTCACCGGGGCGGCCAGGGAGGAGGGGGGCTTCCTCACGGTCGAGGGAACCCTGCACAACGGCGGCGGCAAGGCGTGGAACGACGTCGGCTGGGCCGGGCAGGAGCGCGAGCTCGCGGGCAACAGCTTCTCGATGGCCGGTGCGTCGCTGACCGCGAAGGAGGAGGGCAAGAAGTACCTGATCCTCCGCGACACCAGCGGCCGTTGCCTCTGCACCCGCTTCGACCTGCAGATCGGAGCCGGCGACACGGTCGACTGGTTCGCCCAGTTCCCGGCACCCGACCCCTCCACGACGCAGGTCGACCTCCAGATCGGGAACCTGCCACCCGCGACCTTCGAGATTCGCTGAGGAGCGACCGACATGAGTCAGAGACCGCGCACCTCAGGGCTGGCACTGGTGGGTGTCGGCACGGGGGTGGCCATGCTGGCCTTCGCCACACCCGCGTTCGCCCAGGACGACGAGTACGAGCAGCCTCCCGGTTACGAGCAGCCCGCGACTCCCGAGGTCGACGTCAACGCGCCCGGACTGAAGCTCGGTGACGGCGCGACCCTGGCCGAGCCGCGGGTGCTCGACATCAAGTTCGTCATCGAGGAGATCGGGGGCGGCGCAGAGAGCGGCGACGGCGCCGGGTCCGGTGACGCCTCACCGGACCCGAGCCCGGACCCCGATCCGCCGCGCGAGGAGCCGGGTGGCGCCGGCGTCGACGGCGGCAGCGACACACGTGAGGAACGCACCGGCGGCCAGCGCAAGTTCGTACTGCAGGCGGGTGTGCTGTTCCAGGAGAACGAGGCCGACCTCAGCGACGAGGCGCTCGAAGCGCTCGAAGCCGTGGC
This sequence comes from Streptomyces otsuchiensis, assembly GCF_004305975.1. Taxonomy (GTDB): domain Bacteria; phylum Actinomycetota; class Actinomycetes; order Streptomycetales; family Streptomycetaceae; genus Streptomyces; species Streptomyces otsuchiensis. Next base: position 29,251 of record NZ_BHZI01000010.1, on the reverse strand, counting down.
CGAGGCGATCGACGACGAGAACCCCGAGTGGGTGAACATCTTCGGCTTCACCGACAGCCAGGGCTCCTACGACTTCGGCGTGCAGCTCTCCAACCTCCGTGCGGAGAACACGCAGTTGGCGCTGATCGACCTGATGGACGATGCCTCGGGGATCACTTTCAACCTGAACGGCTACAGCGAGGAGTACTTCCTCTACGACAACAGCACCGAGGAAGGCCGACAGAAGAACCGGCGGGTGGAGATCTCCTGGCCGACCAGCGGCTAGCGGAGCGCGGGGCCACCGCCCTCTCCGGGTCCGCCGCGCGGGCCCCGTGTGCCGGGGTTCCGTCCGTCGCGCGAAGTTCGCCGCAGGGAAGCGGGGGCGGCGGCGCACGGCGGGCGCCGCTCCCGCCGTCACGCGGGCGCACACGGGGGGTGACAATCGCGAGCATGGCTGTTACTCTCGGTGTTCGAATGTCGGAGTGGCCGGTACCGCGTGACCGGAGCTGACTCCGGCGGACGTCGTCGACCGTGAAGCCGAGCCCGGGGGAGGGTGCCGCGATGCGCTGCTGGACATGCCGAGTCGCTTCGGCGGAGCCCGCCACCGGGGTCTGCGCCCAGTGCGGGAGGGTGCGCCGGTTCAAGCCCCTGCGGCTCCTCGCTGCGACCGCCTCGCTGCTGCTCGCCGCCTGTGCCCTGCTGTCCTGGCGAAGGCTGGAGGCCGGCCGGGAGAAGCTGGCCTACCTGGCGCGCTCGCACGACATCGACCCCGCGGGGATGACTGTGCGGCAGTGGCGCGCGGCCGAGCGGGCGCTGCTGCCCGAGGACGTCCGAATAGCCGGCCTGATAGAGAACGCCACCGGCCCCTGGGTGGTGGTGGGCACACTCACCGCCGGCTTCTTCCTGCTGTGGTTCCGCCGGGCACGTGGCAACGCCCGGCTGCTGTCCGGCCGGGAGCCCAGCGTGCGGGACGGGTTCGCCTACGTCGGCTGGCTGGTCCCGCCCGCCAACATCGTGGTGCCGCGCCGGACGGTCGGGGAACTGCGACCGCCCGGCACCGCCGGCGGGAAGATCGTGCTGCACGTCTGGTGGTTGCTGTGGGGCGCGGTCGTCCTGGTCAGCGCGTTCGCCTTCTGGCTGTGGTGGGAGCAGGCGCCGCAGGCGGGCGGCCGGCTCGCCGCGGGGAAGGTCCCCGCCTCCGAGCCGCTGGAGAACGCCGTGCGCGCCCTGGCAGTCGCCGACGGTCTGCTGATGGCGTGCGCGGGCGCGGCGATCGTGCTGCTGTGGCGGATGACCCGGCTCCAGGAGCGCGCCCTGCGCGCCGGCCCGCCGCCGGGCCCCCGCGAGCCCGCCGTGGGTGAGCTGACCAGGGACCAACTACTGAACCGGGTCGTGGCGAACTGGGACGACTCCGGCCGCTCCGGCAAGGGCGGCCACCCTGCGGTGCCCGGCGGCACGGGGGACTCCCGCCCCAGGCCCGGCGCTGCCTCCGGGCGTCGTCCGAGCGGCGGCGCCACCCGGTTCGGTGCTCGTGACGTCCCCGGGCGCCGCGGCCCCGCTGCCGCGCGGGACCGTCCGGTCCGGCCGGGTCACCTCGGACACCCCGGACGCTCCGGCGGACCGGGGAGGGGCGACGGCGGCGAGGGCTGAGCCCGCTGCCGCCCGCCCGGCCGTTGACTCCGTTCCTCCCGCTCGCCCCCACGGTCGGCGGACCGCCCGTGATCGGTGCGGTACCCGAGGCGGGGCAGATCGGTAGGGTGCGCCGCATGGGAGATCATGGCGCCGGTCAGGCCGGCGACGAATCGAGGCCGCCGCACCCGGAAGCGGGCGGTTTCACCTACGACGAGGTGGGCGCCACCCGATCCCCCTCCACGCTCCCGCCCGACGGCTACCGGCTGATGCGCGTCAGCACCAGGGTCGGGGAGGGGGCCGCCGATTTCCGTACCGCCTCCCGTGCGCTGCTGGAGTGGCGACTCCACCGCGCGATGGGGGTACGTGCCGAGACCGGCGCGGCGCGGGCCGAGCCCGGGGTCCGCGTCACCGTCGTGGTCGGAGCGGGACCGTTCCGGCTGACCGCCCCGTGCCGGCTGATCTGGGTCGAAGAGCAGGAGGCACGGACCGCCTGGGGCTACGGCACACTCCCCGGACATCCCGTGCGGGGCGAGGAGTCGTTCGAAGTCACCCTCGAACCGGATGGCGCCGTTCGGCTGAACGTCACGGCGTTCAGTCGTCCGGCGCTTTGGTACACACGTGCTGCCGGGTCACTGGGAAGGGCAGCGCAGCGTTACTACGCGCGACGGTGTGGACGCGTGATGCGACGGCTGGTGGAAGGTCGCTGACCAGCCGGGCACCCTCGATGACGGACTCATCACACATCATCACCGCTGCTCGGAGGGGGTGTCCTCCCCCACACCTGTGCGGGCCGGGCGGGTGTGGCGAACCATTCCTGGCCGCGAGGCGTTGGGGTATTGTTGAAAGGTCACCAACTGCCAGCGTCGTCACACCCACCCCGGCGACGGCTGGCGGGGCCGGACGTGAGCAACCCCCCCCCCGCTCCGTCCCGCCCCTCGCGCGGGCCGGTCCGCTCTCCCCCCCCACTCGAGCGGACCGGCCCGCTGCCTCTCTTCAACGGCGGACGCCGCGCGAGGCGTCACCGGCACGAGTGACTCGCGGCCGGGCAGCGACCGGACCGCGTCCCGGACGCCACCGCGTGGCCGCCGGTCCTCGACCGCCGAGCCCGGTGCCGCGGGCGGGCCGGAGACCGTACGCTCGGCTCCGTGTCTCTGCCGCTGATCATCCTCGCCGCCGCCTTCGGTGCCGGGGCGGGCGCACTGCTTCCCCGGGCCGTGTTCCGTCTCGCCGTCGAGCCCGGTGAACCCCGGCGCCCCGACTGCGCCCAGGGACACCCCTGGCCCAGCGGCCCGCGCGGCTGGCTCGGTGCCGCCCGCTGCAAACACTGCGCCGTCCCACGAGCCCGGCCCACCGGTGCCGCCGCCCCGGCCGACGATCCCGGTCGCGTACATGAGCGCGGCCCCTCGGACCCGGGTGACCCGGACGACACTCGCGCCGCGGACGCCGGTTCGGCGGCGCGCCCCGCCCGTACCGACGCGCTCGACGCTCCCATCCCCGCGCGTGGGGACGGGGCCGGGGGAGGCCCGGTACCCGGCGCGCCCCGCCCCAGGCGGTTGGTGCCGGCCCTCGCGGCTGCCGTCTGCTGCGCACTGCTCGCCCACGGCGTCGGCGAGCGGCCGGAGCTCCTGGTGTGGCTGCTCCTGGTCCCCGGGATGGTCGCCGTCACCGCCGTCGACGTTGCCGTGCTGCGTCTCCCCGACGTGCTCACCCTGCCTATGGCCGCGGTGGCGGCCGTCGGGCTGGGTGTCTGCGCGCTGCTTCCCGCGTCCGACGGCAGTTGGCCCCGCGCCCTGCTGGGCGGCGCCGTGCTCTGCGGCTCCCTCTTCGTTCTGGCGCTGATCAACCCGCGTGGCATGGGCCTCGGCGACGTCAAGCTCTCGCTCGCCATCGGGATCGTCCTCGGCTGGTACGGCTGGGGGGTGCTGGTGGTCGGGGTCTTCTCGGGCTTCCTCTTCGCGGCGGTCTTCGCGCTGTACCTGGTCGCCCTGCGGGGGGCCGGACGCGGCACCGCCTTCTCGATGGGGCCCTTCCTGGCGGCCGGGGCGCTGACCGGAGTGGTCCTCGGAGGACTCGCCGCGTAATTCCCCGCGAGGTGCGCGCGCTCCCGGCATCGATGCGTTACGGTGGAAACCCCCCCTCGGGCCGGTCCGTAACCCCCCCCACGGACCGGCCCGCTTTCTGTCCGGGGACCTGCCTCGCCCCGTGTACGCTGGCGCGGTGCGGCAAGAGGGACGGACATACGCGATGAAGAGCAAGCTGCGCCAGCTGGCGGTCAAGCTGTACGCGCGGCGCGTCGAGGGCCATCTGGACCCCCGCGGGGTCCCCAAGCACATCGGTGTCATCCTCGACGGCAACCGGCGCTGGGCGAAGGCCGCGGGCAACACCACGCGCGAGGGACACCAGGCCGGCGCGGCCAAGATCCGGGAACTGCTCGGCTGGTGCGCCGAGACCGAGGTTGAGGTGGTCACCCTGTGGCTGCTCTCCACCGACAACCTCGACCGTCCCGAGGACGAGCTGGGCCCGCTGCTCACCATCGTGGAGGGCGCGGTCCGCGACCTCGCGGAGGACGGTCGCTGGCGGGTCCACCACGTCGGCGCGGCGGAGGTGCTGCCCGAGAGGACCCAGCGGGTCCTCAAGGACGCCGAGGAACTGGCCGGACGGCGTGACGGCATTCTCGTCAACGTCGCGGTGGGTTACGGCGGGCGCCAGGAGATCACCGACGCGGTGCGATCCCTGCTCGCCAAGCGCGCCGCCGACGGCGACAGTCTGGAGCGGGTGGCGGAGACGCTGCGCGTGGAGGAGATCGCCGAGCATCTCTACACGCGTGGGCAGCCCGACCCCGACCTGGTCATCCGTACCAGCGGCGAGCAGCGGCTGTCCGGCTTCATGCTCTGGCAGAGCGCGCATTCGGAGTACCACTTCTGCGACGTGTACTGGCCGGCCTTCCGCAAGGTCGACTTCCTTCGGGCGATCCGAGACTTCGCCGCCCGCCACCGCCGCTACGGCCAGTAGTACCGCTCAGCGCCGGCCGGTTCGCCCATCGGGGTGAGCCGGCCGTTCGCGTGTGCCGGCACGCCCGGCGCCCCGGCACTCCCGGCATGCCCAGCGCGTGTCGCCGGCCACGGCGCCGCCGCGCACCCGTCGTTCGTTCCTCCGCGTGACGTCCCACCGGGGCTACCCCGCCGCCCGACGCGGCACACACGTGGCTGCGGCCCGTTCCGCCTTACGGGTCAGCCGCCGCGTTCCAGGTATGAGCTGACCAGCATGAGGGCATATTGACGGCGGGCCGGAGCCCGGACCCGGCCCGCCGGGAGGTCCGTTTGCGCAGCACGACGGAGATCGCTGAGGGCCGGAACACGGCCCGCCCGCGGCGTGGCCGCTCCGGTACCACCCCCGGCGCGCCGGCCCTTGCGGGCCCGGGGCGCGCCGCGGCTTCCCAACCTCATCCGAGGGGGTTTGTCCACACGTGGTGACGATCAAGAAGCGCCTGAACGACCGGCGCATGTACGTGCTTGACACCAGTGTCCTGCTCGCCGACCCGTCCGCCATCACGCGCTTCGAGGAGCACGAGGTGGTCCTGCCGGTCGTCGTCATCTCCGAGCTGGAGGCCAAACGACACCATCCCGAACTGGGCTACTTCGCCCGGCAGGTCCTGCGCCGGCTCGACGAGTTCCGGGTCCGCCACGGCCGGCTCGACGAGCCGCTGCCGCTCGGCGACCTCGGCGGCACGCTGCGCGTGGAGCTCAACCACTCCGACCCGGCCGTGCTGCCGCCCGCCATGCGGGGCCAGAACGGCCGGCTGGTCGACAACGACTCCCGGATTCTCGCGGTCGCGCGCAACCTCCAGGCGGAGGGGCACGACGTCACGGTTGTCTCCAAGGACCTCCCGCTGCGGATCAAGGCGTCCTCCGTGGGGCTCCGGGCGGAGGAGTACCGGGCCGAGCTGGCCATAACGGACTCGGGCTGGACGGGTATGTCGGAGGTGAGCCTCGGCGGTGAGGCCGTGGACGAACTCTTCGCCACGGACACCGTGCGGGACGCCTCGGCCGAGGGGCTGCCGGTCCACACCGGGCTGGTGATCTCCTCCGAGCGCGGCAGCGCCCTCGGGCGGGTCACCCCGGACGGCCGGATCCGGCTGGTCCGCGGCGACCGTGAGGCGTTCGGCATCCACGGGCGCAGCGCCGAGCAGCGGATCGCGCTGGACATCCTGCTCGACCCGGACGTCGGCATCGTCTCGATGGGCGGCCGTGCCGGTACCGGCAAGTCGGCGCTGGCGCTGTGCGCGGGGCTGGAGGCGGTGCTCGAACGCAGGCAGCACCGCAAGGTCATGGTCTTCCGTCCGCTCTACGCGGTCGGCGGTCAGGACCTCGGCTACCTGCCGGGCAGCGAGTCCGAGAAGATGAACCCCTGGGCGCAGGCGGTCTTCGACACGCTCTCGGCGGTGACCACCCGCGATGTGATCGAGGAGGTCGTGGCGCGCGGGATGCTGGAGGTCCTGCCGCTGACGCACATCCGGGGCCGCTCACTGCACGACGCGTTCGTCATCGTCGACGAGGCGCAGTCGCTGGAGCGGAACGTGCTGCTGACGGTGCTCTCCCGGATCGGCCAGGGTTCGCGCGTGGTGCTGACCCACGACGTCGCCCAGCGGGACAACCTCCGGGTGGGGCGGTACGACGGTGTCGTGGCGGTCGTCGAACGGCTCAAGGGGCATCCCCTGTTCGCGCATGTGACGCTGACCCGTTCGGAGCGGTCGCCGATCGCGGCGCTGGTCACCGAGATGCTGGAGGAGGGGCGGCTGCCGGTCTGACGCACAGCCGGCCCCGGCCACCGCCGACAGCGGGCGCCGCAGCCGGTGACGGGTCACCGCACGAGAGAGACGGCGGGCGCCGGAAACCTTCCGGCGTCCGCCGCGGTGTGCCCGGAGGTGAACGGGGGTGAACGAACGGGAGCGAACGAAGAGGAGCGAACGGGGGCGAGTCGGGGGCTTCACCGCGCGGCCGGGCCCGTGTCGTCCGCCACTCGCTGACCGCACGGGGTGCGCCGTCAACTGCCGCCGGAGCGCGGCGACGGTGCCGCGACCGGACTCGTGAGCGGTCGCGCGGCGATGCGTCCCGGAGCGGTACGGCGCGCGACGTGCCGAACTACGCCCCGGCGCGCATGGCCCCCAACTGGCGTTTCGCCGGCAACCGGCGGACAGGACATGCTCAATCCGGCCAACCGGTAGAGGAGTAGGGAATCGGTCGATAACCGGCGAACGGGCGGGGCAGAGTAGCCCCCGGAAACCGAACGCGGGTGCGTCTCCTTCGAACGACAAGGTCAAACTACGTGTGACCTTTCCCACAGCGAGTTGAATTGCCAGCGGCCACGACGGTCCGGCAGGGTGTCCACCTGTCAGGCCCCGCATACGGCCCCGCTGTTCCGCCATCAGGCGGTCGGCACAGAGTCTTACAACTGAACAGACGCTCGCCGTATGCCGCCCGAGTACCACGCGGGTCCCGTGCAGAGACGCACGGAACCCGCCGGGCCAGCGCCTCCCGTGACCGGTCAATCAGCGGAGGCCCGTGCCAGGGGCACGATTGTGCCCGTGGGGGGTCACCCAGGCGGGCGATGGTGGAAGGAAACCGTGTGAGCCGGATTTCGGTCCGGGGATTCGCAGTGGCGTCTGCTACCGCGGTCACGACCGTCGGTGCTGCCGTCGGCGTTGCCTCCGGGGATGACGGAAGTGCGAACGACCTCGAGGTCGTCGCCGCCGATGCTTCGCTGCTCGTCGAAATACCCGCTGCCGGGAACGCCCAGCTGCACACCACGTCGCTGAGCCGCCAGGCCGAAACGCAGGACCACGCCGCGGAGTCCGCGACGCGCAAGTCCGCCGAGGAGTCCGCCCGCAAGGCGGCCGCCGAGAAGGCTTCGGCCAAGAAGGAGGCCGCTGAGAAGGCGGCAGCCGAGAAGGCGGCCAAGGAGAAGGCGGAGCAGGAGGCGAAGGAGAAGGCCGAACGCGAGGCCGAACTCGCCGCCACTCGCAGCGAGGCCCGGACGGACATCAGCCCGCCGGTCCAGTCCAGCTACACCAAGGCCGAGATCCAGGCCATGGCGAAGCAGATCGTGGGCGGCGGTCAGTACCAGTGCTTCTCCACCATCGTCGAGCGTGAGAGCGGCTGGAACCACACCATCAGCAACCCGAGTTCGGGTGCCTATGGTCTGATGCAGGCGCTGCCCGGCACCAAGATGGCGTCGGCGGGCGCCGACTGGCAGACCAACCCCGCGACCCAGATCAAGTGGGGTCTGAACTACATGAACGAACGCTACGGGAGCCCATGTGGCGCCTGGGAGTTCTGGCAGGCCAACCACTGGTACTGACCCGATGACCGGTCCCTCGGGCCGGTTCCCCGGCTGAGTTCGGAACGGCGGGGTCGCAGCGCGAAGGCGCGGCGGCCCCGCCGTTCGCCGTCCGGACCCGCAGGTGGACGCGGGCCCGGCCCCGTGCGCCGTGGCCCGGCCCCGGACGCGGCCCCTGGCGCGCCGGGCACAGCGGCACCGTCATCTCTTCACGCCATGGGCCCGTCTTTACCCCCGGGCACGCTGCCGCGACCCCCCGAACGCACGGTAACGTCAAGCCGCGACGGGCTACGCCCACGTGGGCAGGCGCCGCGGCGCGGAACATCAGGGGGAAGAGGAAGACCATGGCACGACTTCAACGGCTCCGGGCCCAGGTGACGCGGGTGCGCTCCCGGGTCTCGGCCTATCGCCAGGCGGCAGAGCGGGAGGTCGCCCGCCGCGAGCGCGAGGCGGAGCGGCGAGTCGTGGGAGACGACGAGCCCGAGCTGTTCCACAGCCGGCCCGAGCAGGCCGCCCCCGCGTCGGCGCGGCTGGCCCAGTCCGTCTCCGTGTCCGCCCGGGCGCCGCTGGCCGCCGGCGAGACCGTCTCACGGGCCCAGCGGGCCACGCTGGAGAAGGACGGCGACGACGCCGGGCCGCCCGCCGCGCCACGTCCGGCCGCGGAAGGTGACGGGCCGGGCAGCGGCGGCGGACGGCCGCAGCCGCCTCCGCCGGCCGAGGCGCTGCCGTGGGGACTGCGGGTGGCCGGCGAGGTCTGCTGGCGGCTCCTGGTCATGGCGGCGGTCATCTGGGTGCTGATCCAGGTGGTCGGCGCGATCAGCCTGCTGGTCATCTCCTTCGCCGCGGGCCTGCTGGTCACCGCGCTGCTGCAGCCGTTCACCGGCATGCTCAAGCGTGTGGGGCTGGGCCGGGGCGCCGCGACCGCGGTGACCTCCTTCACCGGGTTCGGTGTGATGGGCCTGGTCGGCTGGTTCGTGGTGTGGCAGGTGATGGAGAACGTCGACGAGCTGGTCGACAGCGTCACCGACGGCATCAACGAACTGCGTGACTGGCTGGTCGACGGCCAGTTCGGCGTCTCCGAGGACGACATCACGGAGATGGTCGACAACGTCAACCGCTGGCTGAGCGACCACAGCGCCGAGCTGACGTCGGCCGGGCTGGAGGGCGCGAACTACCTGCTGCGGTTCCTCAGCGGTGCCGGTGTGGCGCTGTTCGTCGTGCTGTTCCTGCTCTACGACGGCCGCAACATCTGGTACTGGTGCCTGAAGTTCCTGCCGGCCTCCGCCCGGCCGGGTGTCGCCGGTGCCGGGCCCCGGGTGTGGATCACCCTGACCGGTTACGTCCGCGGGACGGTGCTGGTGGCGGCGATCGACGCGGTCGGTATCGGCGTCGGCCTGTACTTCCTCAATGTGCCGATGGCGGTGCCGCTGGCCGTCATCGTCTTCCTTTTCGCGTTCATCCCGATCGTCGGTGCCTTCTTCTCCGGCGCGCTGGCGACGGTCGTCGCCTTCGTGACGGGCGGGCCGTTCACCGCGCTGCTGGTCATCGTGCTGGTGCTGGTGGTGCAGCAGGTCGAGGGACAGATCCTGCAACCGCTGATCCTCGGAAGGCTGGTGCGGGTGCATCCGCTGGGCGTGGTGCTGGCGGTCACCGCCGGCACCGTCCTGGCGGGGATTCCCGGAGCCATCGTCGCGGTGCCGCTGGTGGCGGTGCTCAACACGGCGGTCGGCTATCTCCGGGCCTACCACATGGAGGCGGAGATGCGGGCCGATCCACGGGCCAGCGGTGCGACGGTCGCCGCGCTCGCGCCGACGCCGCCGCCGTACGCCGCGGAATCCGGCGGCGCGGAGGGGGCGGGTTCCGCGTCGGACGCGCCCGGGGCAGCCCCGGCCGGTGGCACCGGCGGGCCGTCCGAGGGAGCTGTGCCGGAGACCGGTGGTGACGCGGACCCGCCGTCCGCGGGCGAGGGCGGCGGCTCCGGAGACGGCCGTCGCTGAGTGAAGTGTCCCGGCCGTGGCGTGGCCCTCCTCGGAGGCCCACGCCACGGCCGTTTCGCGCGCGGCTCCCACCGCTCCGCGCCGGGGTGCGGCGGGCGCTCCGGCGTGGCGGACTACTCGGGTTTGCCGGCCCAGCCCGATCGTGGCGGGTGCCGCAGCTCCAGCAGCGTCTTCAGTCGCCGGGTGTCCTGCGGCGCCCAGTCTGGCGGCGGGATGACGGCCTCCCAGGCGTCGACGGGGTTGGAGCCGTAGCGGTGGCCGTGCGGCGCGGGCGCCCCGTAGGAGACGGCCATGTCGACCGTGGTCTGCCAGAAGGTCACCAGGGGGAACCAGTCGATCGCCCCGGTCACGTCCGGCCCCAGTGGCTGCCGCAGCCACTCCGGACGCTGGAACATCAGGTGGGGCGTCCACCAGACCACCGGGTCGGAGGCGTTCTGCAGGTAGACGACGCGCGGCTCCGCCCACGTGGCGTCGCCGATCGACAGGTCGGACTCGGGGAACTGGGCGAAGCGGACGTGCTCGCCGTCCCGGTAGACCGGTCGCCACACCGGGCTGCCCGGGTCGCGGTCCTCGGTGAGGGCGCCGTGGATCGGGCTGCCGTCCGGTGGGCCGATGAGCAGGGCGCCGTCGGTGCGGTCGAGGAGGTCCTCGATGCCGTCGAACGACGCCTCGACGGCCTGCACGCCCATGCTCTCGCCGGAGACCACCAGCTTCGGGCGGGTGTCGGCCGGTTCCCGCGACCAGCGTTCGTGTACCGCGTCGACCAGCGCGCGGGTGGCGTTGCCGGCTTCCTCACGGTCGACGACGAACGACGCCCAGCTCGGCAGGTAGGAGTACTGCATGGTCACCACGGCGGTGTCGCCGGAGTTCATGAACTCCAGGGCCTCGACCGTGGTCGGGTTGATCCAGCCGGTGCCGGTGGTGCCGGAGATGGCGAGCACGGACCGGTCGAAGGCGCCGGTCCGCTCCAGCTCCCGCACGGCCAGGCGCGCACCCTGCGCGTAGTCGTCGTAGGCGGCGCGGCCGACGTAGACCCGGATGGGTGTCTGGGCCGGGCGCCCGTTGAAACGGGCGATCTCGTCGCCGGACAGGGCGCCGCCGGTGAAGGAGCGGCCCTTGTTGCCCAGGTCCTCCCAGCTCACCAGGGAGTCCGGGCTGCCGGAGAGCAGCGGCGAGAACGGCCGCAGCACGCCCTCGTCGGTGGAGCGGTCCTTGGCGGCGGCGACCCGGTCGGCGATGGAGAGCACCCCGCGCTCGAAGACCACGTCGCGCGTGCCGAACACCACGACGATGCTGGTGAGCGACAGGGCCAGGGCGACCGCCACCGGCCAGGGCACGAACCGGTGGAGCAGCCGGGTGAGCTGCCGGGTGCCCAGCCGGATCGTGCGCGCGATGACGACCAGCAGTGCGGCGACACCGAGCGCGATCAGCGTGATCATCAGCGAGTGCCAGGTCAGGGTCGGCGGCAGCTCCTGCAGCCGGCGCAGCTCCCGCTGCATGTCGGCGCTCTGCGACAGCAGCAGGATCACCAGCGGCGGGGTGATGACGTAGAGCGCCAGCCACGACCGGGCCCGCATCTCCTGGCTGGGGCGGCGGCTGAAGGTGAGCCGGAAGAGTCCGCTGAGCGTCGCGCCGATGCCGTAGCCGATCGCGGCGGTGATGCCGCCGATGACTCCCTGGAAGTACCACGGTCTCGGCACCAGCGACGGGGTGAGGGAGAGCCAGAAGAAGAACAGCGCGACCAGGCAGGCCGTGAGGTCCGGCCAGCGGCGCACCACCAGCGCGGGGATGCCCGGGTCCCAGTACGGCTTGTCGGCGAATGCGGCGCCGTGGCGGCGGGCAGCCGCCAGCCAGGGGCGCTCGTCCTGGTTCGGGGCGGTGTCCGGCCGGAGGGTGGGGGAGTTCTCCCCGGCGCTCTGCGGCATTGCTGACTCCGACCCGTTCGTGATGCGCGGTTGAGTTGTGCGCGTTGTGGACGCTCCGTGAGGGGCTGCCCTGTGGTCTATCACGCTAGGGGATCAGACGCCGCCTCGTTGCGTCGCGTTGCTCACCGCCGGGCGCCCCCCCGGGCCGTACGCACCCCGGATGGCGCTGGCAACGGCGGCAGCGGTTGCCCGGTCGCGGGGGGCGCGATCTCCTGAGAGGGCGACTGAGTGTCCCCACCTCGAACGGGAGACCCCTTCCCATGTCCGAATACGGCACCTCCGACCACACGACCACCAACGCGGGCATCCCGGTGGAGAGCGACGAGCATTCGCTCACTGTCGCACCCGACGGCCCCATCCTGCTGCAGGACCACTACCTCATCGAGAAGATGGCCCAGTTCAACCGGGAGCGAGTGCCGGAACGGGTCGTGCACGCGAAGGGCGGCGGGGCGTACGGGACGTTCCACGTCACCAACGACGTGAGCCAGTTCACCAAGGCGTCGCTCTTCCAGCCGGGGCGGCGGACCGAGATGCTGGCCCGTTTCTCCACCGTGGCGGGCGAACAGGGCAGCCCCGACACCTGGCGGGACCCGCGCGGCTTCGCGCTGAAGTTCTACACCGACCAGGGGAACTACGACCTGGTCGGCAACAACACCCCCGTGTTCTTCGTGCGCGACCCCCTGAAGTTCCAGGACTTCATCCGCTCGCAGAAGCGCCGCCCGGACAGCGGGCTGCGCGACCACGACATGCAGTGGGACTTCTGGACGCTCTCCCCGGAGTCGGCGCACATGGTGACCTGGCTCATGGGCGACCGGGGCATCCCGCGGAGCTGGCGCCACATGAACGGGTACGGCTCCCACACCTACCTCTGGGTCAACGGGGGCGGCGAGCGGTTCTGGATCAAGTACCACATCAAGACCGACCAGGGGATCGAGTACCTCACGCAGGAGGACGCCGACCGGATCGCCGGTGAGAACGCCGACGCCCACCGGCAGGACCTCTTCGAGGCGATCGCCCGCCGGGAGGCCCCCACCTGGACGATGTACGTGCAGGTGATGCCGTTCGACGACGCGCCGGACTACCGCTTCAATCCCTTCGACCTGACCAAGGTGTGGCCGCACGGCGACTACCCCCTGATCGAGGTCGGGCAGATGCGGCTGGACCGCAACCCGGAGGACTACTTCGTCCACATCGAGCAGTCCGCGTTCGAGCCGTCGAACCTGGTGCCCGGTATCGGGCCCTCGCCGGACAAGATGCTGCTCGGCCGGCTCTTCTCGTACCCGGACACCCACCGCTACCGGATCGGGCCGAACTACACCCAGCTGCCGCCCAACCGGCCGCAGACCCCGGTGCGCTCCTACTCCAAGGACGGCCCGATGCGGTACGAGCCGGCGCGGACGGGGGCGGTGTACGCCCCGAACTCCTACGGCGGCCCGGCGGCCGACACGGCTCGGTTCGGCGAACCCGCCGGCTGGCGCGCGGAGGGGGAGATGGTCCGCCAGGCGTACACCCCGCGGTCGGCCGACGACGACTTCGGCCAGGCCGGGACGATGGTGCGCGAGGTGCTCGACGACGCGGCACGGGCACGGCTCGTGACCAACGTGACGGGGCACCTGAAGCAGGACGTCAGCGCACCCGTGCTGGAGCGGGCGCTGCGGTACTGGCGGAACGTCGACAAGGGGATCGGCGACCGGATCGCGGCGTCGGTCAACGGCGGCTGAGTCCGGCGGCCGTGCGGGGCGCCCGCGGGTGACGGGCGGGTGACGGTGGGCGGGTGACCGGCGGTGCCACCGCCGGTCACCCGCCCGACGCACACGAAGACCGGTCAACGGGCGGGGGCGCGCTCAGCGGGAGGAGACCAGCACCAGGAGGCCGTGACGGCGGTGGGCGCGGGCGAGGTCCTTGCGCACCTGTGCCGCCTGGTCCACCGTCCGCGCCTCCGCGTGGGCCGCGCGCAGCCGCTCGTACTCCCCGAGGAGCTGCCCCAGGCCCGGCGGCAGGCGGTCGCCGTACCCGACGGGGAGGGCGGCCAGCCGGTTCTCCAGCCGGGCCAGTTCACGCCCGTTCTCGGCGCGTGTCCGCGCGGAGCGGGCGAGCTGTTCGTGGCGCTGCCGCTCGGTCATGCGGGCGAGCGCCTTCCGGCGCGAGGCGGTCGCCAGGGACCGTGCCACCAGCCGTGGCCGCCCCCGGGGGAGCAGCCGTGCCGAGGCGACGGTCAGCACCGTGGCGGCCGCCGCCAGCCCGAGCAGGACCCAGACCACGAGGCGCAGGGCGCCGGAGTCCGCCAGGGCGGGACCGGCCGCCGTGTCCTGGCCCGGTGTGCCGGCTCCGACATCCTCGCCGGTGGCGGGCGGTGCGGCCACGGAGCTGCCCAGCTGCTCCAGCAGACGGCTCAGCGTGGTCTCCAGGAACGGCTCGCCGCTGTGCCTGCTGCGGTCGGCGGCCGTCACGAACTCCTCACCGCCGACCGCCTCGGCGTCGCTGATCCGCAGATAGTGCATGTCCGCGAGGAACACGGCCAGCGGGCCTTCGTCGTCCCCGGCGACGAGCCGGGCGACGGCGTCGTCGTCACCGTTGCCGGTCACGTCCTCGCCGAGCTGCGCGCGGGTGACGGCCTCCGGCAGCACCGCCACCCGGGCCCCGGAATCCAGGGCGGCGAACGCCTCGCCGAACTCCGCCAGCCGTTCGCCGGTGGTCACCCCGTCCTGGACGGCCGGGTGCACGTACAGCGCGGAGGAGTCCAGCGCCTCCCGCGCCAGCTCCGTGACGTCGGGGCCGAGGACGGCGGCCAGCTGCGTCAGCCGGGTGGGCAGCAGCTCCGGTTCGACGCGGGAGATGCCGATGCTGCCCCCGATGCTCTCCAGTTCCCCGACGGACGGCAGATCCCGGCCCGAGCCCATCACCACGGAGAACTCGGAGTCCTCCCACTGGAGCAGCAGCATCGCCCCGTCCGCCGGGAGGTCGGCGGCCATCGTCGTCGCCGCCGCGTCCGAGGCGCCGCCGACCCCGGAGACCAGCGCCACCCGCAGCCGGGGGGTGTCGGCGAAGGTGTCCCGGAGCAACTCCTCGGTGAGCTCGGGGAAGACATCGGTGACGGCGGGGTCCACCAGGAACCGGTCCTCGCCGAAGTCGCGGGGCAGCCGGGCGGAGAGGTCCCCGTCGAGCGAGTCGGGCAGCGTGAGCAGGACGTTGCCGGTGTTGATACCGGCGCGGTTGATGTTCTCGTCCCGCAGGTCGTCGGCGGTGGCGCCCACCGCTGTGGCGGCGAAGCCGCGGGCGCTGTCGCGGTAGTCGCTGAGCGGGTCGTCCCACTCCGAGAGCACGAAGTAGACGCCCGGTTCGCCGACCCGCGTGGCGAGGTCCCGGGCGAGGGCGTCGGCGTCGTCCGTCTTCTCGGTGAGCAGCGCCATCCGGAAGGGCGTCTCGGCGCGCGCGTAGCGGGCGTCGAGCAGCGCGACCATGTCCTCGGTGAGCCCCTGGTAGTCCTCGTCGGCCCAGACCCCGGGCTCCGCGAGGGCCTCGGCGGCCCGGTCGAGCTGCCCCTCGGCGCGTGCGGGCGGAGCCGCGAGCAGGCCGACGACCAGTGCGGCCGTCAGTGTTCCCGCCGTCCGCCGGAACCATCCGCGCATCCCCGTACCCCCGACGACATCTCTACCCGGCAGCTGATAATCCTGTGCGATCCTAAGCCTCCGCGGTGACGGTGCGGAGGCGCTGGAGAGAGACGACGGGGGACACATGGCGGCCGGTGAACTGCTGCACGAGCGCTACCGACTGGTACGCAAGCTCGGCGAGGGTGGCATGGGCCAGGTCTGGCAGGCCCACGACGAGCGGCTGCGCCGCGATGTCGCCATCAAGACCGCGACCGACGCCGACGACGCCGACCTGGTCCGCCGCCTGGAACGCGAGGCCACGGCCATCGCCCGGCTGGCGCACCCCCACATCGTCACGGTGCACGACTTCTTCACCGGCGAGTTCCAGGGCTCCCCGGCGGTCCTGCTGGTCATGGAGCTGGTCCCGGGCCGCTCCCTCGCCGAGGAACTGCGCGCCGGGGTGCCGCCGCTCCCGCGCGCGCTGGAGTGGGCCGCCCAGATCGCCGACGGGCTCTCCGCCGCCCACCATCCCGAGGTGGGCATCACACACCGGGACCTCAAGCCCGGCAACGTCATGCTCAGCCGCGACGACCGGGTCAAGCTGCTGGACTTCGGCATCGCGCGGTTCGCCGAGGGCGTCAGCGTCCGGCAGCGCAGCGCGCTCACCGCGACCGGCATGGTCATCGGCACCCCCGACTACATGGCGCCCGAACAGTGCATGACCGGTGAGGTCGACGCCCGCACCGACCTCTACGCCCTGGGCTGCGTCCTCTTCGCCCTGCTCACCGGCCGCACCGTCTTCCCGCCCGGCTCCACGATGATGCAGCTGATGTACCAGCAGGTGCACCAGGTGCCCGAGGCGCCGAGCAGTATCCGTCCCGGGATTCCCGCGCCGGTCGACGAACTGGTGCTCCGGCTGCTGGCGAAGCGGCCGGAGGACCGCCCGTCCGGCGCCGCCGAGGTGCGCGACCTGCTGCGCGTGCTCGCCGCCGGTCCCACCGGTGCCGCCGCGCTCGCCCGGGACGGTGGTGCCCGGGAGGACGGCGGTGCCCGGCCCGCGCCGGAGGCCGCCACGGGGCCCACGGTGGAGGACCGCGTTCCCACCGCCTTCCGGCAGCCGCCCGCCGGGCCCGGTCCGGCCGCGCCGGACACCGGGCACGGCCTTCACGACCGTGACCCCGAGGAGAGCGTCGACCCGGCGCCGGTCCGCCGGCCCGGGCCGAACCCCTCGGCCGGGCCGGCCGCACCGACCGGCGCGGGCCCCGGCGCCGAGCCCGCCGGAGCCCTCGCCACCTCGCACCTGCTGCGCGCCCGCGGCGACGCGGCCCGGGCGGCCCTGGAGAGCGGCGACACCGGGGAGGCCGCCCGCCTGTGGGCCGAGCTCATACCGGATCTCGCCGAGCTGTACGGCCCCGACAGCTGGCCCACCGAGTCCGCCTGCGTGGAACTGGGGCGGCTCACCGACGGCGCCGCCCCCGCCACCGAGGCGGCGGAACGGCTCCGCCGCCGCCACGGCGCCCGCCGCACCCGGCGCGCGGTCCGCGCCCTGCGCGGACGGCGCATCCTCCTCGACTGACGAGCCACGATCCCGCACCGCGCGGTGCACCGCACCGGACCGCGCAGGCCCTGACGCCGCCCTGTCCCGGACAGGTTCTAGGCTGGTGGGCGCGCCGCAGCAGCCTGCCCGGCGCTGAAGTCTGCCCGGATGAGGTTGCCCGCCATGCCAGAGTTCGCCTACACCGACCTGCTGCCCGCCGGCACGGACAGCACTCCGTACCGCCTGGTCACCGCCGAGGGCGTGTCCACCTTCGAGGTCGAGGGACGCACCTTCCTCAAGGTGGAGCCCGAGGCGCTGCGCAGGCTCGCTGCCGAGGCGATGCACGACATCTCCCACTACCTGCGGCCGGAGCACCTCTCCCAGCTGCGGAAGATCCTCGACGATCCGGAGGCCTCGGCCAACGACCGGTTCGTGGCGCTGGACCTGCTGAAGAACGCCAACATCGCCGCGGCCGGTGTGCTGCCGATGTGCCAGGACACCGGCACCGCGATCGTGATGGGCAAGCGCGGGCAGCAGGTCCTGACGGAGGGCGGGGACGCGGAGGCGCTCTCGCGCGGCGTGTACGACGCCTACACCAAGCTGAACCTGCGCTACTCGCAGCTCGCGCCGCTGACCATGTGGGAGGAGAAGAACACCGGCTCCAACCTCCCGGCCCAGATCGAGCTGTACGCCGAGGACGGCGACGCCTACAAGTTCCTCTTCATGGCCAAGGGCGGCGGGTCGGCGAACAAGTCCTTCCTCTACCAGGAGACGAAGGCGGTCCTCAACGAGACCTCCATGATGAAGTTCCTGGAGGAGAAGATCCGGTCGCTCGGCACCGCGGCCTGCCCGCCCTACCACCTGGCGATCGTCGTCGGCGGCACATCCGCCGAGTACGCGCTGAAGACGGCGAAGTACGCCTCCGCGCACTACCTCGACGACCTCCCGGAGAGCGGCTCGCCCTCCGGGCACGGCTTCCGTGACCGTGAGCTGGAACAGCAGGTCTTCGAGCTGACCCAGCGCATCGGGATCGGCGCGCAGTTCGGCGGCAAGTACTTCTGCCACGACGTCCGCGTCGTCCGGCTGCCGCGCCACGGTGCCTCCTGCCCGGTCGCCATCGCCGTCTCCTGTTCGGCCGACCGCCAGGCCCGCGCCAAGATCACCGCCGAGGGCGTCTTCCTGGAGCAGCTGGAGACCGACCCGGCGCGCTTCCTGCCGGAGACCACCGAGGAGGACCTCTCCGCCGACAGCGACGTGGTCCGGATCGACCTCAACCGGCCGATGGACGAGATCCGCGCGGAGCTGACCAGGCACCCGGTCAAGACCCGGCTCTCGCTCTCCGGCCCGCTGGTCGTGGCCCGCGACATCGCCCACGCCAAGATCAAGGAACTGCTGGACAGCGGCGAGGAGATGCCGCAGTACCTGCGTGACCACGCGGTCTACTACGCGGGCCCGGCCAAGACCCCCGAGGGATACGCCTCGGGCTCCTTCGGGCCGACCACCGCCGGCCGGATGGACGCCTACGTGGAGCAGTTCCAGGCGGCCGGTGGCTCCTTCGTCATGCTGGCGAAGGGCAACCGCAGCAAGCAGGTCACCGACGCCTGCGCGGCCCACGGCGGCTTCTACCTCGGCTCCATCGGCGGCCCGGCCGCCCGGCTCGCCCAGGACTGCATCAAGAAGGTCGAGGTGCTGGAGTACGAGGAGCTGGGCATGGAGGCGGTCTGGAAGATCGAGGTCGAGGACTTCCCGGCGTTCATCGTGGTGGACGACAAGGGCAACGACTTCTTCACCGACCCCGGCCCGTCCCAGCCGTTCGTCACCACCATCCCGGTGCGCCGCTGAGCCACACCCCGGACGGCGGCGGGCCCGGTCCGGTCCGCCGCGCCGGGCCGGACCGGCCCACGGGCCGAGGAGGTGCGGCCGGGTGCCGTTCGACCACAACGACCACTACCACCGCCTGATCTCGCGGCAGATCCCGCACCGCGCCGGACGCGCCCTGGACGTGGGCTGCGGCACCGGCGCGTTCGCCCACCGGCTCGCCGCACGCGGCCTGACGGTGGAGGCGGTGGACCCGTCGGCCGAGATGATCGCGGCGGCGCGGCGACGCACCCCGGCCGAGCGCCGTAGCCCGGCCGAGCGCCGTACCCCGGTTGCGGGGCGTCCGGCCGTCGACGGACCGCGCTTCCGCCGGGCCGACATCACCCGGACCGAGCTGAGCCCGGCCGGCTACGACGTCATCACCTGCCTCGCCAGCCTGCACCACGTCCCGTTCGCGCCGACGCTGGGCCGGCTGCGCGACGCGCTCGCGCCCGGCGGCGTACTGGTGGTCCTGGGCTGCTACGCCGAGTGGACCGTCACCGACCACGCCTGGAGCCTCGCGGCGCTGCCGGTCAACGCCACGGCCCGGGTCGCGGTGGCGGCGGGGGAGCGGCTGCGTGGCGTCCCGTCGCAGCCGCCCGCACCGCCGGTGCGGGCCCCGGAGCTGTCGCTGGCGCAGGTGCGCGGGACGGCCGCGACGCTGCTGCCGGGCGCCCGGGTCCGGCGGCTGCTGCTGTGGCGCTACCTGCTGGTGCACCACGCGCCCCGGGTGCCCTGAGCGCCCGGGCGACCCGAGAGCGTGTTTGAGAGCCCACCACCGGTCCGGCTCGCGTCGGCGGTGCGCCGCGGTGGCACGCCACCCCTCCGTGAGCGCGGCGGTACGTTGGGGTCATGACTGGGACGACTGGGAAGACCGAGGACGACGGCAGCGGCGGCGGGTTCCGGGTGGAACGGGACTCCATGGGAGAGGTACGGGTACCGGCGGACGCCAAGTGGCGCGCGCAGACGCAGCGGGCGGTGGAGAACTTCCCGGTCTCCGGCCGCCGGCTGGACCCGGCGCACATCGAGGCACTGGCCCGCGTCAAGGCGGCGGCGGCCGTCGTCAACGCCGAGCTGGGCGTGCTGGACGCGGCGCGCGCCGAGGCCATCGCCTCGGCCGCCGCCGAGGTGGTGGAGGGCCGCTGGGACGACCAGTTCCCGGTGGACGTCTTCCAGACCGGCTCGGGCACCTCCTCCAACATGAACATGAACGAGGTGCTCGCCACCCTGGCCACCGAACGGCTGGGTGAGCCGGTCCACCCCAACGACCACGTGAACGCCAGCCAGTCGTCCAACGACGTGTTCCCGTCCTCGATCCACATCGCCGCCACCGCCGCGATCAGCCGCGAGCTGGTACCGGCGCTGGAACACCTCGCCGACGCCCTCGCGGACAAGGGCCAGGAGTTCGCCGGGGTCGTGAAGTCCGGCCGTACCCATCTGATGGACGCGACACCGGTCACCCTCGGCCAGGAGTTCGCCGGCTACGCCGCGCAGGTGCGGTACGGCGTGGAGCGGCTGCGCGGCTCCCTTCCGCGCCTGGCCGAACTGCCGCTGGGCGGTACCGCCGTCGGCACCGGCATCAACACACCCGCCGGGTTCCCCGCCGCCGTCATCGCCGAGGTGGCGCGCACCACCGGGCTGCCGCTGACCGAGGCACGCAACCACTTCGAGGCGCAGGGCGCGCGGGACGCGCTGGTGGAGACATCGGGCCAGCTGCGCGTCATCGCGGTCTCCCTCACCAAGATCTGCAACGACCTGCGCTGGATGGCGTCGGGCCCCCGCACCGGCCTGGCGGAGATCGCGCTCCCCGACCTCCAGCCCGGTTCGTCGATCATGCCGGGCAAGGTCAATCCCGTGGTGCCGGAGGCGGTGCTGATGGTCTGCGCCCAGGTGATCGGGAACGACGTCACCGTCACCACCGCCGGCGCGTCCGGCAGCTTCGAGCTGAACGTCATGCTCCCGGTCCTGGCGCGCAACCTGCTGGAGTCGGTCCGGCTGCTCGGCAACTCGGCCACCATGCTGGCCGACCGGACGGTGAGCGGGATCACCGCCGACACCGAGCGCTGCCGCGAGTACGCCGAATCCTCGCCGTCCGTGGTCACCCCGCTGAACCGCCACATCGGGTACGAGGAGGCGGCCAAGGTCGCCAAGCGCGCCCTGGCCGAGCGGATCACCGTCCGGCAGGCGGTGATCGACGGCGGGTACGTCGCGGACGGGCGGCTGACCGAGGAGCAGCTGGACGCGGCCCTGGACGTGCTGGCGATGACCCACCCTCCGGCGGCGCCGCCCCGCTCCTGACGGGCCCCCTCCGCACCTCTCCCGCCCGCTCCCGGTACCGCGGCGCCCCGGCCCGGGGCGCCGCGGTACCGGCGGCCTCATGATGAGTCGTCATATGCTCCGCATATGACGACAGAGCGAGCGGGCGGCGAGCGGGCGGCCGGGCGGCGGTGGCGGCCCGGCGACCACGTCCTGTGGCGCTACCGGGCCAACGGCGCCGACGGCTTCCACATCTGCCGTCCGATGACCGTCGTCCGGGACACCCCCGACCTCTTCGCCGCGTGGGTGGCGCCCGGGACGGAGTGCGTGCGGCCGCAGCTCACCGACGGCACCGCCCTGCACCTGGAGCCGCTGGCCACCCGCTACACCAAACCGCGCACCACGGTCCGGGCGCGCTGGAAGGGCGCCGGCGTGCTGAAGCTGGCCCGCCCGGGCGAGCCGTGGTCGGTCTGGCTGTTCTGGGAGCGCGGCTGGCGCTTCCGGAACTGGTACGTCAACCTGGAGGAGCCGTTGACCCGTTGGTCTGGCGGTGTTGACTCCGAGGACTACTTCCTCGACATCGCGGTCCGGCCCGACCGCGACTGGTCCTGGCTGGACGAGGACGAGTTCGCCCAGGCGCAGCGCGTGGGCCTGCTGAGCGCCGAGAGGGCTTCCCGCGTAAGGGATGCAGGGCATGCGGCGATCGAACGGATCACCTCCTGGCAGGGCCCGTTCCGGGACGGCTGGGAGTCCTGGCGGCCCGATCCGCTGTGGCGCAGGCCGGTGCTGCCACCGGACTGGGACCGTCCGGCCGGTCCTTCCCGAGCCCTCCAGGGGCTTCCCATAATGTGTGAGGGTCCGGGAGCCTCTTGAAACGCACCCCTGACTCGACCGTAGGATCAACCCTCACCGATCCTCGGATCACAACATCTCGGCCCCACACGCCAGTTCCCACCTGGACGGATGGACAACCCCCGTGACGGACCCGACCCCACCGCACCCCGCGGCACGTACGGCGGAACCTCCGCAGTGCGCGGAGAACGCGTCCATGCCGCACGCCCGGACGGAACCGGCCGCCGAGGAGCACCATGCGGTGCGTCCCGGCTCGCCGGAACCCGCCGACGGGGGCGCGGAACAGCCGTCCGCACAGGGACATCCCACCGACCCGGCGGACAGCGGGGGAGCGGCCGGACGCATCCCGGCCGCCGGGCAGGGCCACGCCGAACGGCTCCGGTTCGTGGGCTCCGCCACCCGCCGGATCGCGCGCGGGCTCGACCTGGACGAGACGATCCTCGGCCTGTGCCGGGCCACCGTCCCGACCTTCGCCGACGCCATCCTCATCTACCTGCGTGAGCCGCTGCCCGTCGGCGACGAGCAGCCCGTCAGCCCGTTCGTGCTGCGGCTGCGCCGCACCGACCGGGTGCCGGAGGCGCTGGCCGGGCGCAGCAGCGGCGCCGGACCGGTCCCGCTGCTGGACAACGCGACGGCCCAGGTCGAGCAGGTCCCCAACGGGCCGCTGGCGGAGACGATGCGCAACGTCCGCCCGGTCTTCGCGGACGGCGAGGTCGCGCGCGGCGCGCTCCAGGAGCTGACCGGACCGGATCAGCTGCTCCCCGCCGGGGACCGCGCGATCCTGGCGCCGCTGCGCGGCCACCGGCGCGTCACCGGGATCGCCGTCTTCGTGCGCCGCCCGGACACCGTGGCGTTCACCCACGACGACCTCCAGGTCGCCGCCCAGCTGGCGACCCACACCGCGCTCGGCGTCGACAAGGCCGTGCTGTACGGCCGTGAGGCGTCCATCGCCGACGAACTCCAGCGCACCATGCTCCCGGACCGGCTGCCGCAGCCCACCGGCGTCCGGCTGGCACACCGCTACCTCGCCGCCGCGCAGTCCGCGCGGGTCGGCGGCGACTGGTACGACGCCATCCCGCTGCCCGGCAGCCGGATGGCGCTGGTCGTCGGCGACGTGATGGGCCACTCCACCACCTCGGCCGCGATCATGGGCCAGCTCCGGACGACCGTGCAGACCCTGGCCGGGCTGGACCTGCCGCCCGAGGAGGTGCTGCGCCACCTCGACGAGCAGGCCCAGCGGCTCGGCGAGGACCGGATGGCGACCTGCCTCTACGCCGTCTACGACCCGGTCGCGCACACCATCACCGCCGCCAACGCGGGCCACCCGCCGCCCGTGCTGCTGCACGTGGACGGCACCACCGAGCTGGTGGACCTGCCGCCCAACGCCCCGATCGGCGTCGGCGGCGTGGACTTCGAGACGATCACGCTCAGCGCCCCCGCCGGGTCGACCCTGGTGCTCTACACCGACGGTCTGGTCGAGTCGCGCAGCCGTGACGTCTCCACCGGCGTGGACCAGCTGCGCGCGCTGCTGACCGAGACCGCGCGGCTCACCCGCCCGGGCGCCGCCGCGCCGCTGGAGGCGCTGTGCGACGAGATCCTGGATATCGCCGGCCCCGGCGACCGGGACGACGACATCGCGCTGCTCGCCGCCCAGTTCGAGGGGGTGGCGCCGGAGGACGTGGTGCTGCTGCGGCTCCCGCCGCGCGCCGACTCGGTCCGCCTCGCCCGCCGCCAGGTGCGTGACAGCCTGACCCGGTGGGGGCTGGAGGACCTGCTCGACTCGGTGGAGCTGCTGGTCAGCGAGGTGGTCACCAACGCGGTCCGCTACGCCGAACGCCCGGTGACGCTGCGGCTGCTGCGTACCGAGGCGCTGCGTTGCGAGGTCGGTGACGACGTCCCCCAGCTGCCCAGGCTCCGGCAGGCCGGCCCCGCCGACGAGGGCGGCCGCGGTCTCGTCCTCGTGCAGCGGCTGGCACGGCGCTGGGGCGCCACGCGGCTCGGCACGGGCAAGCTGGTCTGGTTCGAGATGACGGTGCGCTGACACGGTGCGCTGACGGCGCCACCGGCACACACGCCGAGGGCCCGGAACTCAAGCTGTGGATCACAGGGGTTCCGGGCCCTCGGCATGAGCGTCGAGCACGCTCCGGCCGGAAGCGGCCGGAAGCGGGTCCGGGGTGGTTCAGGAGGAGAGCGTCGCCTCGGCGTCGAGGGTGAGGGCCACGGCCTGGACCACGGCGGCGATCTTGAACGCCTCCTGGACGGTCTCGCGGTCCACGCCCGCCTTGCGCAGCACCTGCTCGTGCGAGTCCAGGCACTGGCCGCAGCCGTTGACGGCGGAGACGGCGAGCGACCACAGCTCGAAGTCGGTCTTGTCCACGCCGGGGTTGCCGATGACGTTCATCCGCAGGCCCGCGCGGAGCGTGCCGTACTCCGGGTCCGACAGCAGGTGCCGGGTGCGGTAGAAGACGTTGTTCATCGCCATGACGGCGGCGGCCGCCTTGGCGGCGGTGTACGCCTCCTCGGACAGCTCCTTGCGGGCCTCGGGCTCCAGCTCGCGCAGCACGATCGGGGAGCGGGCGGCGATGGCGCAGGCCAGCACCGTGCCCCAGAGCTGCTGGGCCGGCAGCTCGGAGTTGCCGATCACCGAGCTGAGGTTGAGCTTGAGGTCCTTGGCGTAGGCCGGTATGGCCGCCTTCAGGTCGTCCAGTGCCATGGTCGTTCTCCCGTCTCCGCTGTTCCGCCGGACGCTGTAGTGCCGGACGCTGTTCCGCCCGAACCCGCCGCCGGCGCTGTCGCCGGCGGCGTCACCGCTGGGTGTGGTCCGCTCACTCGCCCGCGAGCAGCGAGACCGGGTCGAGGGTGTCCTCGCCCTTGCTCCAGTTGCAGGGGCACAGCTCGTCGGTCTGCAGGGCGTCGAGGACCCGCAGGACCTCCTTGGGGTTCCGGCCGACGGAGCCGGCGGTCACCATGGAGAACTGGATCTCGTTGTTCGGGTCGACGATGAAGACGGCGCGCATGGGCAGGCCGTCCTCGCCGAGGATGCCGAGGGCGGAGCAGAGCTCGCGCTGCACGTCGGACATCATCGGGAAGGGGAGGTCGCGGAGGTCCTCGTGGTCACGGCGCCACGCGTGGTGGACGAACTGCGTGTCGAGCGAGAAGCCGAGGATCTGCGCGTCACGGTCGGCGAACTCGTCCTGGAGCTTGCCGAAGGCGGCGATCTCGGTGGGGCAGACGAAGGTGAAGTCCATCGGCCAGGCGAAGTAGACCTTCCACGAGCCCTCGTAGGTCTTGTGGTTGATCGTGTCGAACTCCTTGCCCTTCTCCAGCGAGACACAGGCGGTCAGCTCGAACTCGGGGAACTTGTCACCAACGGTGAGCAACGTGATCTCCTTGCACGGGGAAAGTACCCTTACGGGGGCTTTCCGAGGGTTGGACGCGACTCACGCTGTCACATCCGGCGTTGATCACGGAAATAGCCAGGTTCTGTACGGTTGATCGGGAGTGTTTATCAGTGTCGGTGCGTTCGGCGGGACTGCGCCAACCCACGGTCTCCCAGCTCAGGGCCTTCCTGGCGGTCGCCGAACACCTTCATTTCCGGGAGGCCGCAGCCGCCATCGGCATGAGCCAACCGGCTCTTTCGGGTGCCGTCGCGGCCCTGGAGGACATCCTCGACGTCACCCTTGTGGAGCGCACCACACGGCGTGTCCTGCTCACCCCCGCGGGTGAACGGCTCGCCGGCCGCGCCCGCGCCGTACTCGACGCGGTCGGGGACCTCATGGAGGAGGCCGAGGCGGCACGCGCCCCGTTCACCGGCTCGCTCCGCCTCGGGGTCATCCCCACCTGCGCCCCCTACCTGCTGCCCGGTGTGCTCCGGCTGGTGCGCGAGGAGTACCCGGCCCTCGACCTGGCCGTCACCGAGGAGCAGACCGCGCCGCTGCTGGACGGACTGCTCTCCGGCCGCCTGGACGTGCTGCTGCTCGCCGTCCCCCTCGGTGTTCCCGGCCTCACCGAACTGCCCCTCTTCGACGAGGACATCTGCGTCGTCACCCCCAGGGACCACCCGCTGGCCGGACGCACCGACATCCCCCGGGACGCGCTGCGCGACCTCGACCTCATCCTGCTCGACCACGGCCACTGCCTGCGGGACCAGGCGCTGGACATCTGCCGCCACGCCGGGCGCGAGGGCCCCGGCCCCGCCGCCGGCGCGGCCGGGCTCGCCACCCTGGTCCAGCTCGTCGCCGGCGGCATGGGCGTGACGCTGCTGCCGCGCACCGCGCTGGACGCCGAGACGGCCCGCAGCCACGACCTGGCCACCGGCCACTTCGCCGCCCCCGCGCCGACCCGCCGCATCGCGCTGGTGACCCGCGCCGGCACCGCCCGGGCCGCCGAGTTCGCCGCGCTGGGCGCCGGGCTGCGCCGCGTGCTGCGCTCGCTGCCGGTCCGGGTGGTCCCCGCGGTGCCCGAGGCCCGCCCCGGCCGCCGCTGAACCCGAGGCCGCCGCGGCGCGTCGCCCTCTGCGGCGGGGCCGCGATACGGCACCGCGGCGGGGCTGCGGTGACGGCGCCCCTGAGCGCGGGCCCTGAGGCGGCCCTGACAACGGCCCTGACTCCTCCCTGAAGCGCGCCGTCGACCCTGGTGGGCCCGGCCACCGCTCGCTAACCTGAGCCAGTGAGCACCGACAAGCGGCCCGCCGTGCCCCTCGAGAAGCAGAGTGATCAGCCCGCCGTCCGCGCCTCCGACGCGGACCGCGACCGGATCGCGGACATCCTGCGTGAGGCGCTGGCCGAGGGCCGCCTGGAGGCCGAGGAACACGCGGACCGCATCGAGCGCGTCTACTGTGCCAAGACCGTGCCGGAGCTGGACGTCCTGATCCGGGACCTGCCGGCCGGACAGCGGCAGGCGCCCCGGCCGAACCCCCGCCCCGGCCCCGCGCGGCCGGGGCCCGGCTCGGGTGCCTCCCGCAACATCGTGGCGATCCTCGGCGGCGCCAGCCGTGAGGGGACCTGGCGCGTAGGCGCGGTGGTCAACGTCGTCGCCATCTGCGGCGGGGTGGACCTCGACCTCTCCGAGGCGATCTTCGAGCACCCCGAGGTCGTGATCAACGTCACCGCCATCTGCGGAGGCGTCGACATCACGGTCCCGGAGAACGTCACGCTGCGCTCCGAGGGCAGCGGCATCCTGGGCGGCTTCGGCAACACCGAGACCGTCTCCCGCGACCCCGACGCACCGGTGATCACCGTGCGGGGCGTCGCCATCTGCGGTGGCGTCGACGCCGGACCGGCCGTCGGCAAGCAGGTGCGCAACCTGCGTGACGAACAGGGCTGATCCCCGCCCCTCCGGGCCGCGTCGGGCTCCTCCCGGGCTTCGCCGGTCCGCGTGCGTGTCGGCCGTGGGCGGTGGTGCCCCCGTGGCGCGGCGCACCCCCGGGGCACGTGACCCGGACGGTGCGCTGTCACCGGATGAGTGCGCTGTGTGTGCGCGGCCCTGTGTCGCGCCGCTCCATGGACACGCTGCGGACTCGGGGGACTACCGCACGTCCACGGGTTTGGCTCTCCGTGCATAAGCGTGTGCGCAGCGGGTAGGGCAGGGAGGACCGTCACTCGTATGGCCGATCAGTGGTGCGCTGCCGCGGCCGGCCCGCCAGGCCGACGGATGAGGGTCTGTCAGCCCCCCGGAAGCCGTCCTCAGGAGTTGACCGTGCTGCAATCGCCTCACGAGTCCCAGTGGTCTCCGGCTGCCCCGGCGCAGCCCATACGGAGAGACCTCGCGGGCCCGTGGCATTCCGAAGCCGCGTGCCAGCGGGACGAGGCAGGGTTGTTCTTCGCGCCCTCCCAGGAGCCCACGGCCGCCCGGCTCTCCCGGGAGCAGGCCGCCAAGTCGGTGTGCGCCCGGTGCCCGGTGCTGCTGGAGTGCCGCGAGCACGCCCTGCTCCAGCCCGAGCCGTACGGAGTCTGGGGCGGTCTGACCGCCGCGGAACGCCGCGTGGTTCTGGGACGTCGCCGTCGGCGGCAGGCCGCCGAGGCGGCCTGAGCCCGGCCCACTCGCCACTGCCTTCCGTCCGTCCGGCCCGCTGTCACGCGTGCCGGACGAACGGGAGGCCGGAGGCGTGGTGTCAGCGTGCCTGGTCGAAGTTGACGGCGCTGTAGGCGCGCAGCTTGGACAGCCGGTGCGTGGAGTCGATCTGGCGGATCGTGCCCGACTTCGAGCGGACCACCAGTGACTGGGTGGTCGCCGTCTCGGCGCGATAGCGCACGCCACGGAGCAGGTCGCCGTCGGTGATCCCCGTGGCGACGAAGAAGACGTTGTCGCCGCTGACCAGGTCGTCTGTGTGGAGCACCCGGTCCAGGTCGTGCCCGGCGTCCAGGGCCTGCTGCCGTTCGGCCGCGTCCTTGGGCCACAGCTTGCCCTGGATGGTGCCGCCGAGGCACTTGATGGCGCAGGCCGCGATGATGCCCTCGGGGGTGCCGCCGATCCCCAGCAGCAGGTCCACGCCCGTGCCGTCGCGCACGGCCGCGATGGCACCCGCCACGTCCCCGTCGGCGATGAACCGGATGCGGGCGCCCGAGGCGCGGATCTCACGCACGATGTCCTCGTGGCGCGGACGGTCCAGGACGCAGACGGTCACGTCCTCGGGCGAGCCGCCCTTCGCCTTGGCGACGCGGCGGATGTTGACGGCCACGGGCGCGTCGATGTCGACGAACTCGGCGGCCTCGGGCCCCGTCACCAGCTTGTCCATGTAGAAGACCGCGCTCGGGTCGAACATCGCGCCCCGGTCGGCGACCGCCAGCACGGAGACGGCGTTGCCCATGCCCTTGGCGGTGAGCGTGGTGCCGTCCACCGGGTCCACGGCGACATCGCACTCGGCCCCGGTGCCGTCGCCGACGCGCTCGCCGTTGTACAGCATCGGGGCTTCGTCCTTCTCGCCCTCACCGATGACGACCACGCCGTTCATCGAGACGGTGGAGACCAGGGCGCGCATGGCGCGGACGGCGGCGGCGTCCGCGCCGTTCTTGTCACCGCGGCCCACCCAGCGGCCGGAGGCCATCGCGCCGGCCTCCGTGACACGGACCAGCTCCAGCGCCAGGTTGCGGTCGGGCGCCTCCGGGCTGACCTCCAGCGGAGGGGGAAGATGATGATCAGACATGGGGACACGCACCTTTCTGCACGGGCGGACCGTCTCTGTGCGCCGTGACCGTGGATCTGGGGATGTGTTCGACTCTAGCCGTCGTCCCTACAAGTGAGCTTTTCGGCCCACGGATGAGCGATGGGGTGGGTGGCGGTGTACGGGGG
>NZ_BHZI01000009.1 GCF_004305975.1 Streptomyces otsuchiensis | reverse complement strand
GCGGTGCCGGGCCGGCGGTGCCGGGCTCTAGTCGGGGACGGGGTAGGCGACGAGGCGGCCCAGGTGGTCGCCCTGCGGGGCGTCGACGAGGGCGTAGAACCGTTCGCCGTCGGTGCCGACCACCCACAGCCTGCTCGGGGCGCCGGCGGCGCCCTGCCCGGGCGGCACGCAGTCGGCGCACTCCAGGGCCCCGATGCTCTCGGTGGACTCCTGGTCCCGGGGGTCGCTCAGCAGCAGGTGCTGCTCGCCGTCGAGCACGCCGGTGGCCAGCAGCGACGTTCCGCGGGCGCCGACCGGAGTGGCGTCCGGCTGCTGGCGCGCCCACAGTTCCTCGCCGGTCCGCGTGTCGTGCGCCGTCAGCCCGGTCCGCACGTCATGGGCGGCGACGAACACACCGTCCACCGACACCGGGAGCTGCTGGGCGGGGTCGCTCACGGCCTGCTGGCCGCCGGACTGCACCGTGCCGATGTGGCCCTCGGCGGGGCCGAGCGTCCGGGCGCCATCGCCGTCGTCCGGGAAGGACAGCACCGCCGCGCCGTCCCAGGGCGCGCCGGTGGCCTCCACCACCAGCGGGTCACCGGCCAGCACCCTGCGCAGCGCGAACGCCTCGTGCTCGATCTCGGCCGACCAGCTCAACGCGCCGGTCTCCGCGTCGTGGATGTCCAGCCGCAGCGGTGAGCCGCCGGCCCGCTCCGCGCAGTCGGTCCCGGTCTCGGCCGGGTCGCGCACCGCCGCCACGAGTGTGCCGTCGTGGACGGTCCCACGGGTGCACGCGTCGTCCGGGCCGGAGAGGGCGGGCAGGTGGGCGCCGTCGGTGAGGGCGTAGCGGTGGAGTCCGCCGTCACCGGTGCTGACGGTCAGCACGCTCTCACCGGCGGAGACGCCGACCGGCTGCGCGGGGCGGGCGTCGGGGGCGTCGGTGTCGGTGCCGGTGTTCGTCTCCGTGCCGGGGGTGTCGGTCCACAGGATGTCGCCGGTCGCGGTGTCCACGGCGGCGACCAGGGAGCACTCTTCCGGGCTCCCCGCCGCGGTCTCGTCGTCCGCCGGTTCCGGGGCGGTGGCGAAGAGGACGCCCCCGATCCCGGAGCCGCCGGCCGTACGGGACAGCTGACAGATCCGGCCCGCGCCGTCCGGGTGGTCGAGGGTCCACAGCGGTGCGCCGTCGGCGGGGTCGAGCGCCCGTACCTCGTCCCCGGCCCGCAGCACCAGCGCGTCGGTGGTCGTCCACACGGCGCCGAAGCCGCGGGCGTCCGACGGCTGTTCCCACAGCGGGCTGAGCACGGTGGCCGCCGTGCCAGCGCCAGCGCCCGTGCCGGGGCCGTCGTCCTCGGCCCGGTCGGCGTCGCCTCCGCCGCACGCGGTGGCCGCGAGCATGGTGATCAGTGCCGCGCCGGTGAGCGCGCGGCGTGTCCGCCCCGTCATCTGGTGTTCCGCCCGTCGTCCGTGTACCTGTCCGGCCTTCTCACGCTATGCGGCGAACCGGTAGGACGGCAGGGGCTGTTGCCGGGGTGTGACAGGGCTGTGGCCCGGCCGGGAGGCGGCCGGCCACGCGGGTGCGGGTCGGAGCGGGGGTGGGGGAGCCGGGCGGTCCGGTTCCCCGCGTCCCGTCAGGCCACGTCGTCGCCGAGGTCGTCGGGGGCTTCCCCGCTGTCGATCAGCCGCTGGACCTCGTCCTCCTTCATCGCCTTCCAGAGCGGTGCGGCGGACTCCTCGTCCAGCAGCACCACCGACTGGCCGTCGATGGTGTCGGTGCCGAGGACCGGCGCGTTCATGAACCGCACCTCGTCGCCGCGCAGGCCCCGCAGAGCCCAGGCCAGCTCGCGGATGTCGCCGTTGCTGAGGCCCTCGTCCACGCTGACGACGTCCCCGACCGTGTTGAGCAGGCCGTTGAGGCGCGAGGGGCTGGAGAGGGTGTCGGAGCTGAGGGTCTGGTTCAGCAGCGAACGGAGGAAGTGCTGCTGCCGGCGGGTGCGGTCGAGGTCGCCCTCCGGGAGTCCCTTGCGCTCGCGGACGTAGTCCAGGGCGGCGCGCCCGTCCATCCGCTCGCCGTCGACGCGGACGCCGCCGACCGCGTCGGTCAGCTCCCGGAAGCCGGCCCAGTCGATCACCGCGAGATGGTCGACGCGCAGGTCGGTGAGGTTCTGGACGGTCTCCACCATCAGCGCCGGACCGCCCCAGGAGTAGGCGGCGTTGAGCTTGGCGCTGCCGCGGCCCGGCACCTCCACCCAGCTGTCGCGGGGGAGGGAGACTACGGTCGCGGTGGAGCGGTCGGCGGGCAGTTGCAGCAGCATCATGGTGTCGCTGCGGGCCTCGCCCGCCTTCCACTCCTCCGGTTCGCCCTCCGCGTTGATCTCGGTGTCCCCGACACCGGTGTCGGCGGACTCGGCGTCGAGCCCGACCAGCAGGAAGACCAGCGAGTCGCCTTCGATCCGGGTCGGCTGCTGCTCCTCGGGGACGGTGGGCATCGCCTGCGGGATGCGCTGGATGGAGTCGAGGGACTGCTCGGTGCGCCAGTACGCCCAGCCGGCGCCGGCCGCGCCGATCAGCAGGACGCCGACGAGGGCAGCGGTCAACACGCGTAGCCAGCGCCGCCGTCGGCGCTTGGAGGGTGGGGCGGCGGCGGGTGCCGTGCCGTCGCCGCCGGTGTCCGGGGCGCCGCTCCCGGGTTCCTCTCCGGGCGTCCCGTCGTACCGAGACGGCCGGGGCCGTTCGCCGGCGTCCTCGTGGTCCGTACCGCTCGCGCCCCCGGGCTCTGCCGGGGGCGCGGTGGTGGAATCGGCTGCGCCGGGTGTGTCAGCGCTGTCGCCGTTGGGTATGTCTGCCTCGGCTCCGGAACCACCCGTGGCCGAGTCGTCGGTACCGCCCGTGGGCTCGTTCCCGGGGCGGTCTCCCGCTGCCCGTCTCTCGCCCGCTATGTCACCCTCGGCGTCGCCGGGGCTGTCCCCTCCGCTGTTCATGCGGTCATTCTGCCGCTCGGGGACCGGCCGGAGAAGCACCGCGGGCCTGCTGCGCGTGCCTTCTTTTTTGACCGTGGCCGGTGTGCTGGGTAGGCTCTGACCTCGTGCCTGGGGTGTCCCCTGCGCGCGTCCCGATCCGTCCCGCGGACCGTGTTCGCGTCGCCGGACCCCGCATCTGCACCCCCGCCCCTGACGGGAACCCGTTCGTGGTGGGGTCGGCAGCTACGACACACCCGACCGCGTGGGTCGGCGATGTGGCCCAGGTTAGTAGTACCGAGACGGCACACAGAAACCGGAGAGACTGTGCCAACGATCCAGCAGCTGGTCCGAAAGGGCCGGCAGGACAAGACCGAGAAGAACAAGACTCTCGCGCTCGACGGTTCGCCCCAGCGGCGTGGCGTCTGCACGCGTGTCTTCACGACCACCCCGAAGAAGCCGAACTCGGCCCTGCGTAAGGTCGCGCGTGTGCGTCTGACCAGCGGGATCGAGGTCACGGCCTACATTCCGGGTGAGGGCCACAACCTGCAGGAGCACTCCATCGTGCTCGTGCGTGGCGGTCGGGTCAGGGACCTGCCGGGTGTTCGTTACAAGATCATCCGCGGCTCGCTCGACACCCAGGGCGTCAAGAACCGCAAGCAGGCTCGCAGCCGCTACGGCGCCAAGAAGGAGAAGTAAGAATGCCTCGTAAGGGCCCTGCCCCGAAGCGCCCGGTCCACATCGACCCGGTCTACGGCTCTCCTCTGGTGACGTCCCTGATCAACAAGGTGCTCCTGCACGGCAAGCGCTCCACCGCCGAGCGCATCGTGTACGGCGCCCTCGAAGGGCTTCGTGAGAAGACCGGCAACGACCCGGTCATCACGCTCAAGCGCGCACTGGAGAACGTCAAGCCGACCCTGGAGGTCCGCTCCCGCCGAGTCGGTGGCGCCACCTACCAGGTTCCGGTGGAGGTTCGCCCGGGCCGCTCCTCGACGCTGGCCCTGCGCTGGCTCGTGGGCTACTCCCGTGCCCGCCGTGAGAAGACGATGACCGAGCGGCTCATGAACGAGCTCCTCGACGCGTCGAACGGCCTTGGCGCTTCCGTCAAGAAGCGTGAGGACACTCACAAGATGGCCGAGTCCAACAAGGCCTTCGCGCACTACCGCTGGTAGTCGCTACCCCATCGAGACCGAGAGAAGACTGAAGCCTTATGGCTACCACTTCACTTGACCTGGCCAAGGTCCGCAACATCGGGATCATGGCCCACATCGACGCGGGCAAGACGACCACCACCGAGCGGATCCTGTACTACACCGGCGTCAGCTACAAGATCGGTGAGGTCCACGACGGCGCTGCCACGATGGACTGGATGGAGCAGGAGCAGGAGCGCGGCATCACCATCACGTCCGCCGCGACGACCTGCCACTGGCCGCTCGACGATGTCGATCACACGATCAACATCATCGACACCCCCGGGCACGTGGACTTCACCGTCGAGGTGGAGCGCTCCCTGCGGGTGCTCGACGGTGCTGTCACCGTGTTCGACGGTGTGGCCGGCGTCGAGCCGCAGTCCGAGACCGTCTGGCGTCAGGCGGACCGGTACGGCGTGCCGCGCATCTGCTTCGTGAACAAGCTGGATCGCACGGGCGCGGACTTCTTCCGCTGCGTCGACATGATCGTCGAGCGGCTGCACGCCGTCCCGCTGGTCATGCAGCTGCCGATCGGTGCCGAGGCCGGTTTCCAGGGCGTTGTCGACCTGGTCCAGATGAAGGCGCTGGTCTGGTCCGAGGAGACCAAGCTCGGTGAGATGTACGACACCGTCGACATCCCCGCCGACCTCCAGGACCAGGCGAACGAGTACCACGCCAAGCTGGTCGAGGCCGTCTCCGAGAACGACGAGGAGCTGATGGAGCTGTTCCTGGAGGGCACCGAGCCCACCCAGGACCAGCTGCGCGCGGCGATCCGCCGCATCACCCTCGCCGAGGGCGACGTCACCATCACCCCGGTCTTCTGCGGCACCGCGTTCAAGAACAAGGGCGTTCAGCCCCTGCTCGACTCCGTGGTCCGCTACCTCCCCTCGCCGCTGGACGTCGAGGCGATCGAGGGTCAGTCCCCGAAGAACGCGGACGAGGTCATCGCCCGCAAGCCTTCTGAGGACGAGCCGATGTCGGCGCTGGCGTTCAAGATCGCCAGCGACCCGCACCTCGGCCGGCTGACCTTCATCCGCGTCTACTCCGGCCGCATCGAGACCGGCACCCAGGTGCTGAACTCGGTGAAGGGCAAGAAGGAGCGGATCGGCAAGATCTACCGGATGCACGCGAACAAGCGTGAGGAGATCAGCTCGGTGGGTGCCGGCGACATCGTCGCCGTCATGGGTCTCAAGCAGACCACCACCGGTGAGACCCTCTCCGACGCGTCGAACCCGGTGATCCTGGAGTCGATGGAGTTCCCGGCCCCGGTCATCGAGGTCGCCATCGAGCCCAAGTCCAAGGGCGACCAGGAGAAGCTGGGTGTCGCGATCCAGCGGCTGGCCGAGGAGGACCCGTCCTTCCAGGTCCAGACGAACGAGGAGACCGGCCAGACCATCATCAAGGGGATGGGCGAGCTCCACCTCGACGTGCTGGTCGACCGCATGAAGCGGGAGTTCCGGGTCGAGGCGAACGTCGGCAAGCCGCAGGTGGCCTACCGCGAGACGCTTCGCAAGGCGGTCGAGAAGATCGACTACACGCACAAGAAGCAGACCGGTGGTTCCGGCCAGTTCGCGAAGGTGCAGATCGCTCTCGAGCCTCTCGAGGGTGACGGCTACGAGTTCGTGAACAAGGTCACCGGTGGCCGCATCCCCAAGGAGTACATCCCCTCGGTGGACGCCGGCTGCCAGGAAGCGATGGAGTTCGGCGTGCTCGCCGGCTACCCGCTGACCGGTGTCAAGGTGACGCTGCTGGACGGCGCCTACCACGACGTCGACTCGTCCGAGATGGCCTTCAAGATCGCCGGTTCCATGGTGTTCAAGGAGGCCGCGCGGAAGGCCAGCCCGGCCATCCTCGAACCGCTGATGGCCGTCGAGGTCACCACGCCCGAGGACTACATGGGTGACGTGATCGGTGACATCAACTCCCGCCGTGGCCAGATCCAGGCCATGGAGGACCGCACGGGCAACAAGGTCGTCAAGGCCCTCGTCCCGCTGTCGGAGATGTTCGGTTACGTCGGCGACCTCCGGAGCAAGACCTCCGGCCGGGCCAGCTACAGCATGCAGTTCGATTCCTACGGTGAGGTTCCCAAGAACGTCTCCGAAGAGATCATCGCGAAGGCCAAGGGCGAATAGTCCGGGGACCCCGGATCACTCACCCATTAAGCTGGAGCAAAACGGCAAACGGGGCCTTTGTCCCGGCCGGATCGTCCGAGAGGACGGTCGGCCGGGGTGCCCCGGACCGCCAGACCCCCAGCGAACCGGCCAAGGGCGTCCCCCTCGGGGTCCTGGCCGCTTCGGTAAGACCACCTGACCCTCTCCGTAAGACGCGGAGGGGCGTCCAGCACCAGTCCATCAGGAGGACCCCAGTGGCGAAGGCGAAGTTCGAGCGGACTAAGCCGCACGTCAACATCGGCACCATCGGTCACATCGACCACGGTAAGACCACTCTTACCGCGGCGATCACCAAGGTGCTGCACGACGCGTACCCGGACCTGAACGAGGCCTCGGCCTTCGACCAGATCGACAAGGCGCCCGAAGAGCGTCAGCGTGGTATCACCATCTCCATCGCGCACGTCGAGTACCAGACGGAGAGCCGTCACTACGCCCACGTCGACTGCCCGGGTCACGCGGACTACATCAAGAACATGATCACCGGTGCCGCCCAGATGGACGGCGCCATCCTCGTGGTCGCCGCCACCGACGGCCCGATGCCGCAGACCAAGGAGCACGTGCTCCTGGCCCGCCAGGTCGGCGTTCCGTACATCGTCGTCGCGCTGAACAAGGCCGACATGGTGGACGACGAGGAGATCATGGAGCTCGTCGAGCTCGAGGTCCGTGAGCTGCTCTCCGAGTACGAGTTCCCCGGCGACGACGTTCCCGTCGTCAAGGTCTCCGCGCTGAAGGCGCTGGAGGGCGACGCCGAGTGGGGCAAGTCCGTCCTGGAGCTCATGAAGGCCGTCGACGACGCCATCCCGCAGCCGGAGCGCGACGTCGAGAAGCCCTTCCTCATGCCGATCGAGGATGTCTTCACCATCACCGGTCGCGGTACGGTCGTCACCGGCCGCATCGAGCGTGGTGTCCTCAAGGTCAACGAGACCGTCGACATCATCGGCATCAAGGAAGAGAAGACCACCACCACGGTCACCGGCATCGAGATGTTCCGGAAGCTGCTGGACGAGGGTCAGGCCGGTGAGAACGTCGGTCTGCTGCTCCGCGGCATCAAGCGCGAGGACGTCGAGCGCGGCCAGGTCATCATCAAGCCCGGCTCGGTCACCCCGCACACGGAGTTCGAGGCGCAGGCGTACATCCTGTCGAAGGACGAGGGTGGCCGTCACACCCCCTTCTTCAACAACTACCGCCCGCAGTTCTACTTCCGTACCACCGACGTGACCGGTGTGGTGCACCTCCCCGAGGGCACCGAGATGGTCATGCCGGGCGACAACACCGAGATGCGCGTTGAGCTGATCCAGCCCATCGCCATGGAGGAGGGCCTGAAGTTCGCCATCCGTGAGGGTGGTCGGACCGTGGGCGCCGGCCAGGTCACCAAGATCCTCAAGTGATCTGACGCCCCTGTTCGCAGGGGCGGCCGTGAACGGCCTTGACAGGGCCCGGCCCCACCGCTTCGTGCGGTGGGACCGGGCCCTGTCGCATGTCCGGAACGGGGTGGGACAGGCAGGCGGTCGAGCGCCGGGCCGCGTCCGCGGGCCGGCGACCGGGGACGGCCGTGACGTGCGCGGCGACCGTTCGTCGCCCGTTCGTAGACCGTTCGTCGCACACCGGGTGACCGTTCGGCGCGGGTACTCCGCTTTCAGCGACTCGGCAGGTAGGCCCACTGCCATGTGCGAGTGACGTTCCTTACATTCGCGCGAACGCACCCCCTTCATCCGGGCGCCCCCCGGGTGAGACGTCCCCGACACAGGAGCCGGTCATGACGACCCAGCCAGCGACAACGGAGGCCAGCGAGCCACCGGAAGACGATCTCAGGACCCGCTCGGTGGCCATGCACGAGGACCCCCGGTTCCTGGAGCTGCGGAGCCGACTGCTGCGCTTCGTGGTCCCCATGACGATCGCGTTCCTCGCCTGGTACCTCCTCTACGTGGTGATGTCCGCCTACGCCCGCGGCGTCATGTCCACCCAGCTGGTGGGCAACTTCAACCTGGCGCTGGTCTTCGGACTGCTCCAGTTCGTCTCGACCTTCGGTATCGCCATCGCCTACTCCCGCTTCGCCAACCGCCGGTTCGACCCGCTGGCGGACGAGCTCCGCGAGGAACTGGAGAACGGAGGGCGTGACCGATGAACGTACTCGCGCAGGGCGTCTCCGCGGAGAGCCGCCTGATCACCGTCATCCTCTTCACCGTGATGATCGCGGTGACCCTGCTGATCACGGTGTGGGCCAGCCGGCGGGTCAACTCCGCCAGCGACTTCCATTCCGGTGGCCGAGGCTTCTCCGGGGTGCAGAACGGCTTCGCCATCGGCAGTGACTACATGTCCGCGGCGTCCTTCCTCGGCATCGCCGGCACGATCGCGCTCTTCGGCTACGACGGTTTCCTCTACTCGATCGGCTTCCTCGTCGCCTGGCTGGTGGCGCTGCTGCTCGTCGCCGAGCTACTTCGCAACTCCGGCCGCTACACCATGGCGGACGTGCTCTCGTACCGCATGCGGCAACGCCCGGTGCGGACGGCGGCGTCGGTCTCCACGCTCACCGTGTCGATCTTCTATCTGCTCGCGCAGATGGTCGGTGCCGGCGCGCTGATCGCACTGCTCCTCGGAATCCAGCCCGGCGAGACCTATCTGGGGATGAGCGCCGACACCGCGAAGATCGCGGGCATCGTCGTGGTCGGCATCCTGATGATCGTCTACGTCACCTTCGGCGGGATGACGGGCACCACCTGGGTACAGATCATCAAGGCCGGCATGCTGATGGGCGGCGCAGCCCTGCTGACCATCATGGTGCTGGCGGTCTACAAGTTCGACCTCGCGGCGCTCATGAACGACGCGGCCGACGCGAGCGGGGCGGGAGCGGCGTTCCTCGAACCCGGCCAGGTCTACGGCAGAGAAGTCGTCGGCGACGCGTGGCAGACCATGATCAACAAGCTGGACCTGATCAGTCTCGGGCTGGCGCTGGTGCTCGGCACCGCGGGCCTGCCGCACATCCTGATCCGCTTCTACACCGTGCCCGACGCCAAGACCGCGCGGAAGTCGGTGAACTGGGGAATCGGCCTGATCGGCACCTTCTATCTGATGACCCTGGTGCTGGGCTTCGGTGCCGCCGCCATGGTGGGCCGGGACGCGATCGTCGAGCAGAACGCCGCGGGCAACACCGCCGCGCCACAGCTCGCCGAGCAGGTCGGGGCCCACTTCGGCGGTGACTTCCTCGCCGCTGTGATGCTGGCCCTGATCGCCGCGGTCGCGTTCGCCGCGATCCTGTCGACGGTCGCGGGCCTCACGATCGCCTCCTCCTCGTCACTGGCGCACGACTTCTACAACAACGTGCTGCGCAAGGGACAGGCCAGCGAGCGCGACGAGATCCGGGTGGCGAAGTTCGCGGCGTTCGGCGTCGGGACGATCGCGATCGTGCTGGCGGTCTTCGCCCAGAACCTCAACGTGGCGTTCCTGGTGGCGCTGGCATTCGCCATCGCGGCTTCCGCGAACCTTCCGACGATCCTGCTCAGCCTGTTCTGGAAGCGGTTCAACACGAACGGCGCGCTGGCCGGCATCTACGGCGGTCTGATCGCCGCGGTGGGACTGGTCTTCTTCTCGCCGGTGGTGTCGGGCAAGACCGACGCCGACGGAAACAGCCTGTCGCTGTTCCCCGAGAACATCGATTTCGCCTGGTTCCCGCTGGAGAACCCCGCCCTGGTGTCGGTGCCCATCGGTGTGCTCTGCGCGGTCATCGGCACGCTGACCTCGCGGGAGAACGACGCCGTGAGGTTCGCCGAGCTCCAGGTCCGCGCCCTCACCGGCGCCGGTGCGGAGGGAGCCAGCAAGCACTGATCCACCGGGCCGGCCGCCCACCCGGGTGGCCGGCCCGTCCGGTTGGGCGGCCTGTCCGGGTGAGCGGCCGTGGGGGCGCTGCCGAACGTGCTCCCGGTGAACGGCGACAACCGGGCCGCACCGGCGGTGTTCGACCGCCCGTTGCCCAACCGCCTGGTGCCACAAGCCCGTTCTCCGCCCGCGGGTGGTCGGACCACTGTCGCCGTGGCCCGCGACGACGTGTCCTGCGCCACCGTCCGTGCGAGCGGCGTCAGCCGCGACACCGGCTGGGTGAACACTGTTGGCGTTCGATTCTCCTCAGGGGATTGACGGCTTCACCTGAGGTGTACATGCTGCCGACCGTGCCCACACCAACAACCCAGGCCAGTGACCGGGCGGACGGCGACGCCGCCCCCGCCTCCACGGCCACGACCGCTGCCCGCCGGCAGATCCCGAGCGCCAGCCGCGCCACGGGTCCCCGCCGGGAAACCATGCTCGCGTGGGGCTTCCTCGCCCCCTCCATCGTCGTCTTCCTGCTCTTCCTCCTCTATCCGCTCGGCCGCACCGTCTACCTGTCGATGCACGGCAACGACATCATCGGGCGCCCGTCCCGGTTCGTCGGCCTGAGCCACTTCGAGGAGATGTTCACCGGCGAGTTCGGCAAGATCCTCCTCGTCACCGCGCTCTTCACGCTCGGTGTGGTCGTGCCCGGTGCGATCGGCGCCCTCGCGGTGGTGCTCTTGCTGGAGTCGCAGATCCGCGCGCAGCGCTTCTTCCGCAGCGCCTTCGTGCTGCCGTTCGCGTTCTCCGTCGCCTCCGCGTCCGTCATCTTCGCCGTGTTCTACAACCCGGCAAGCGGAGTGCTCAACGGGCTGCTCTACCAACTCGGCCTCGGCCAGGTCGCCTGGCTGACCTCGACCGAGATGGCGCTGATCTCGATCTGCCTCACCACGGTCTGGATGAACCTGGGCTACGGGGTGCTGATCCTCGCCGCCGGCGTCGGCTCCATACCCAAGGAGGTGAACGAGGCCGCGCTGCTCGACGGCGCCGCCGGCCCGCGTCGCGCCTGGTACATCACGATCCCGCTGCTCGGCCCGCAGCTCTTCTTCCTCATCGTGATCTCGACCATCAACGCCCTCCAGGGGTTCGGGCAGATCCACATCCTCACCCAGGGCGGCCCGGTCGGCTCGACGACCACCCTCGTCTACTCCATCTACGAGAACGCCTTCGCCTACGGCACCAGTGACTTCGGCCGCGCCAGCGCGCAGGCCCTGGTCCTGCTGCTGATGGTGCTGATCTGCACCGCGGTCCAGTTCGGCGTCATCGAGCGGAAGGTGCACTACTCATGAGGACCACGCTCGGACGGGTGCTGATCTACGCGGTGCTGCTGCTCGCGCTGATCCCGGTGCTCTTCCCGGTCTACTACGTCTTCGCGGGCACCTTCATGGAGCCGCGAGAACTCTCGACCTTCCCGCCGCAGTTGATACCCACCGGTTTCCACCTGGACAACATCCAGCGGGTGCTCGACGCGGTACCGCTGATGCGGATGTACGGCAACTCGATCGTCATGGCCGGGATCATCACGGTCGCGCAGCTGGCCACCTCGGTACTGGCGGCCTACGCCTTCGTCTTCCTGAAGTTCAGGGGCAGCGCGGTGGTCTTCGCGCTCTTCCTCTCCACCCTGATGGTGCCGGCCGAGGCCACCTTCATCCCCAACTACCTGACCATCTCCGGGTGGGGGATGCACAACAGCTACCTGGGCCTCGTACTGCCCTTCCTGGCGTACGCGTTCGGCACCTTCCTGCTGCGGCAGAGCTTCAAGCAGTTCCCGCTGGAACTGCGCGACGCCGCCCGGGTCGACGGCATGGGACACCTGCGGTTCCTGTGGACGATCCTGCTGCCGCTGAACAAGCCGGCGCTCAGTGCCGTCGGCGTCTACGTCTTCATCAGCTCCTGGAACATGTACTTCTGGCCGCTGATCATGACCAGGACCACCGAGATGCAGACGCTGCAGATCGGGCTGAACAGCCTCAAGAACGCCGAGTCCGCCAACCCCGGACTCTGGCTGGCGGGTGCCGCGCTGTCGGTGCTCCCCACCCTCGCCCTGGTGATCTTCGGGCAGCGCTTCATCGTCCGCGGCCTGACGGCCGGCGCCGTGAAGTAGTCGCGCCCGTAACCCAGTTCGAGGACGACCGCCGGACCGGCGATGTTCACGCCCTCACCGCGCCCCGGCGGCGCACGACCCCGGCCGTACAGCCGGGGACACCACCACCGACGCGCGCGCATCCGCGCCCGCCGACGCTCAACGACGAGAACGGACACCACAGATGACGACACGCAGACGCTCCACCGCGCTGGTCGCCGCCGGGGCCGGCCTGGCCCTGCTGCTCAGCGGCTGTTCCAGCGACGACGGCGGAGGGGGCGGTGGCGGCGGCGCCTCGGCGTCCGACGTGCCCGGCGCCGAGGTCCTGGACGACCTCGACAGCGCTGTCGACGTCGAGTTCTGGCACAGCATGGACTCCACCAACGGCCAGGTGCTCAACGGCCTGATCAGCGAGTTCAACGCCGAGAACGAGGGGCGCGTCAAGGTCACCGGCACCTTCCAGGGCGACTACGACACCACCCTGGCCCAGCACCGTGCCGCGATCCAGCAGGGCGACACCGCCAACCTGATCATGGTCTACGACCTGGGCACCCAGTTCATGATCGACTCGGGCCAGACCGTCCCCGCGCAGGCGTTCATCGACAAGGACGACTACGACACCGGCGACCTCGAGGACGCGCTGCTCAACTACTTCACCGTCGACGGCGACCTGCGCTCCTTCCCCTTCAACAACTCGACCCCGCTGATGTACGTCAACCGGGACGCGTTCGAGGAGGCCGGCCTCGACCCCGACGTGCCGCCGAAGGACCTCGCCGAGATCCGCGAGTTCGCCGAGAAGCTCACCGTCCGGGGCTCCGACGGCCAGATCCAGCAGTACGGCTTCGGCGCCGCCGTCTACGGCTGGTTCGTCGAGCAGTTCATGGCCCGCGCCGCCGTGCCCTACTGCGACAACGGCAACGGCCGCGAGGGCCGCGCCGGAGAGGTCCTCTTCGACGACCCGGAGATCATCGAGGTCGTCGAGTGGTGGCAGTCGATGATCGAGGACGAACTCGCCGTCCAGGTCGGCCGCTCCACCGACGACGCCCAGGCCGCCTTCACCTCCGGCCGCGCCGCGATGACGCTGGAGTCCACCGGCTCCCTCGGCGGGTTCCTGGAGCAGTCCGACTTCGAGGTCGGCGCCGGCTACTTCCCGCTGATCTCTGCCGACGACCCGGGCGGCTCGATCATCGGCGGTGCCTCCCTGTGGATCAACGGTGAGGGCCACAGCCAGGAACAGATCCGCGGATCCTGGGAGTTCGTGCAGTTCCTGATGACCGCGGAGTCGCAGTCCAAGTGGCAC
This sequence comes from Streptomyces otsuchiensis, assembly GCF_004305975.1. GTDB lineage: Bacteria > Actinomycetota > Actinomycetes > Streptomycetales > Streptomycetaceae > Streptomyces > Streptomyces otsuchiensis. The sequence continues at coordinate 30,946 of NZ_BHZI01000009.1, read as the reverse complement.
GCCGGCACCGGCTACCTCTCGGTCAACACCAACGGCTACGACGGCCCCGAGGCGAAGGAGCGCGCCGCGGAGTTCCCGCAGTTCGCGGTCGCCGCCGCCCAGCTCGCCGACTCCGAGACCAACGTCAACACCGCCGGCTGCATGATGGGCGTCATGGCCGACTCCCGGATGGCCTCGGAGGAGGGCTGGGAGGCCGCCCTCACCACCAGCGACTCCGCCGAGACCGCGATGACCAAGGCCAAGGAGACCGTCCAGCGGAAGATCGACGAGTACAACGACGCCGTGGGCTGACCCCGCCGGGGAGCACACCACACGGACGTCACCACACCACGACGTCACCACACCACCGCCGCCCCCGGCGCGCCCGCCCGACCAGGGCCGACGCCGGGGGCGGCGGCACGTCGCCGGCCCCGCCCGCCCAGGTGTCGGTGCGGGCACGGTTGCCGGGTCAGGGGACGCGGACCCTACAGCCGGGGTCTCCGCTGGGCTATGGTCCGGCCATGCCGCTCCGAATGCGACGACGCGTTCAGCCCGTGGGGGACACCGCCACGGTGCTCGACGCCGCGCACGATATAGGGGAGCAGCTCCGGGACGGGCTGCACGGACGCGGCACCGCCTCCGCCGCCCGGCGGCTCCGCCGGCTGATCCGCGCCGACGCCCTGGTCCTCGCCGACCTCGAACGCCCGCTGGCGATATCCGGCCCCCCGCCCGGGCCCGGCGAGCTGACCGCCCTGCTGGCCCGCACCTTCGACCACGGAGCCACCGCCCGGCACGCCGCCTGGACCGCCGTCCCGCTGATGGTCGCGGGCGAGCTGACCGGCGCCCTCGCCGCCACCGGTGCCGACGAACGCGACCTGGAGGCGGCCGGCCGGCTGGTCGCCCGCTCACTGGACCACTCGGCGCTGCGCCGCGCCAGGACCCGCATCGCCCAGGCCGAGCTGCGCACCCTGCGCGCCCAGATATCGCCGCACTTCCTCCACAACGCCCTGGCCGTGATCGCCGCCCGTATCCGCGCCGACCCCGACCGGGCCCGCACCCTGCTCAACGACTTCGCCGACTACCTGCGATACAGCTTCTCCAGCCAGGGCGACTACGCCACGGTCGCCGCCGAACTCCAGGCCACCCAGACCTATCTGGAGCTCCAGCGCGCCCGGTTCGACGACCGCATGGAGATCACCGTCCGGATGGCGCCGGAGATCCTGCCGGTCTCGGTGCCCTTCCTCGTCGTCCAGCCGATCGTCGAGAACGCCGTGCGCCACGGGCTGGAGCCCCGCCCCGGCAAGGGCAGCATCACCGTCTCCGGCTTCGGCGAGGGCCCGCTGTGCGTGATCGTCGTCGAGGACGACGGCGTCGGCATGGACCCCGAACTGGCCCGGGACATCCTCGCCGGCCAGTGGCAGCGTCCCGCCGCCGAGGACATCGCCGGCAGCGTCGGCCTGGCCAACGTCGACCAGCGGCTGCGCACGGTCTACGGGCCCGAGTACGGGCTGGTCATCGAGACCGCCCCCGGCCAGGGCACCAAGGTGGTCATCCGCGTCCCACGCTTCATGCGCGGTGTCCAGGCCGGCGGGCCCGGTCGTGGCGGTCGTGCCAGTGGTCCCGCTGGTCCCGGTGCCACCGCGCGCGGACGGCCGGCGGCACCGCCTCAGTCGGAGTCAGCACACGGAAGTCCGGGAAGGGCAGTGGGGTGAACGACATACCGCGCCCGATGCGGGCCCTCGTCGTCGAGGACGAGACCTTCACCCGCCAGGAGCTGGCCGAGATGCTCGCGGAACTCCCCGAGATCGGCAGCGTCAGCCAGGCGGAGAGCGGCGAGGCCGCCGTCCGCGTGCTGGGCACCGAGACCTTCGACGCCGTCTTCCTGGACATCTCCATGCCGGGCCTGGACGGCATGGAGGTGGCACGGGTGCTCCACATGCTGTCCGAACCGCCCGCCATCGTCTTCGTCACCGCCTCCGAGCGGCACGCCGTCGAGGCGTTCGGGATCGGCGCCGCCGACTACCTGCTCAAGCCGATCCGCCCGGAGCGGCTGGCGGAGGCCGCCGCGCGGGTCCGGGCACTGCGCCGCCCGCCCGCACCCGGGCCGGACGCGGCCGGCCCGGGGGGCTCCGGGGAGCCGGCGGTGGACGAGATGTCGGTGGTGCAGATCGAGACCGGCCGTCACACCGTCTTCGTGCACCGCGACGACATCCAGTTCGCGGAGGCGCACGGCGACTACGTGCGGCTGCACACCGCCGAGGACAGCCACCTGATCCGCCTCTCCCTCTCCTACCTGGAGGAGGCGTGGGGGCACGCGGGGTTCGTCCGCGCCCACCGCGGCTACCTGGTCGCCGTCCGCTGGGTCCGCGACCTGCGGGTGACCAGCTCCGCCGGGCTGCTGGCCTGCACGCCCGCCGGGGAGGTCCCGGTCAGCCGCCGGCACGCCCGCGCGCTCAAGGAGCGGCTGTTCGCCGCCGTCCGGGACGAGCAGCGATGAAGGGCACGCCGTGAGCCTGCCCTCGCGCCCGCCGAACCGCCGGGTCCGGGTGACCAGCCCGCAGACGCGGATCGCCCTCTCCCGGCACCACCGGCCGGTGCAGCAGCTGCTGCCCGTCGCGGACGAGTCCATGGACGGCCCCGCGCTGGACGCGGCGCGGGCAGCGTTCGCCCGGCAGCGCCGGCTCGCCCTCGGCACGCTGGGGCTGCTCGGCGGGCTGTTGCTCGGACTCAGCGGGCTGCTGGCGGCGCTGCCGGTGCTGGACCGGCTCACCATCGGCCCCGCCCCGGCCTCCTGGCTGCTGCTGATGACGGCCACCTACCCGATGCTGCTGCTGATCGCGGCCCTCCACGTCCGGGCCGCGGAGCGGCTGGAGGACGGACAGCCCCCGCCGCCGGGCCGCCCCCGGTACGCACCCGGGCCGGGGCCCAGGGGCAGCGACGCCGACACCGATCCGGGAACCGGCGGCGACACCGATACAGACACCCACGCGGTCGCGGTCGCGGTCGCGGACGCTGACGGAGGCGCCGGGACCGTTCCCGGCGAGACGGCAGCGCCCGCCCGCCTGGTCGCGCCGTCGGCCGCCCGCGCCCCGGCGGCCACCGACCGCCCCCGACAGGGTCGCCCCCGCCACCGCCCAACCACCGGGGACGGTCCCGGGTGACCGGCCTCCTCGCCATCGGCCTGCTGCTCGGCGTCAGCATGCTGATCGGTGTCTACGGGGTCCGGGCGGCCCGGTCCACGCCCGACTTCCTGGTCGCCTCCCGGGAGATCAAGCCGGGCTGGAACGCGCTGGCCATCGCGGGCGAGTACGTCTCGGCCGCGTCGGTGCTGGGCCTGGCGGGGCTGATGCTCAAGCACGGCATCGGCACCCTCTGGTACGCGGTCGGTTTCACGGCCGGCTATGTCGCGGTGGCCGCCCTGGTCGCCGGACCGATGCGGCGTTCGGGTGCCTACACCGTCCCGGACTTCGCGGACTACCGGCTCGGCTCGCAGACCATCCGCAAACTGTGCGCCGTGATCCTGCTGGTGATCATGTGGCTCTACCTGATACCGCAGTTCAAGGGCGCCGGCGTGGTGCTGCACCTGGTCAGCGGCACCCCGTACTGGGTGGGCGTGGTGCTGGCCGGGCTGGTGGTCTCGGTGTCGATCCTGGCCGGCGGGATGCGTTCGGCCACCTATGTCCAGGGTTTCCACTACCTGGTCAAGCTGGTCTTCATCGCCGTACCGGCGCTGGTGCTGCTGGCGACGGCCGGGAGCGAGGTGCGGGCCGAGGCGTTTCATGTGGACCTCACCGCGTGGAGCAGGCCGCTGCTGGACCTGGACAACTCGGGGCAGCCGCTGCTGGCCACCTGGTCGGTGCTGATCGCCACCACGCTGGGCGCCGCCGGACTGCCGCACGTGATCATGCGGTTCACCACCACCCAGTCGGCGCGTGCCGCCCGGCGGGTGGCGGTGTGGGTGATCGTGCTGCTCGGCCTCTTCTACCTCTTCCCGGCCGTCTACGGGCTGCTGGGCCGGGTCTTCACCCCCGAACTGGCGACCACGGGTGACACCGACACGGTGACGGTGGTGCTCCCGGCGGTGGCGCTGCCCGGTACCTGGGGGGCGGTGCTGACGGCGCTGGTGGCGGCCGGGGCCTTCGCCGCGTTCCTCTCCACCTCCTCCGGGCTGCTGCTGGCGCTGGCCGGCGGGCTCTCGCACGACCTCAGCCGGACCGGGGCGACGGACGTGCGGCGGCTGCGGCTGGCGGTGGCAGCCGGGGCACTGGTCGCGGTACTGCTCTCCCTGCCCGCCGCCGCGGTGGACATCAACGTGCTGGTCGGCTGGGCCTTCGCGGTGGCCGCCTCCACCTTCTGCCCCCTGCTGGTCCTCGGCATCTGGTGGCGCGGGCTGACGGTCGCGGGTGCCGCGGCCGGACTGGCGGCGGGCGTGTGCGCCTCCACCGGAGCGGCGCTCGCCTCGGTAGCGGTCGACGCGCCCCACGGCTGGCTCACGGTCCTGCTCGCCCAACCGGCCGCCTGGACCGTACCGCTGGCCTTCACGGTCATGTACGGCGTCTCCCGGCTCGGGACACCGCCGGAATGGGCGGAACGCGCCGTGCTGCGGCTGCACATGCCGGGTGGCGACGGCTACCCCAGGCGCTGAGCGGGGCGCCGGTCCGGTCCGGGCGGCCCAACTCCTCATCCGGCGGGCGTGACCCGCGTCACCATGTGGGCGGTCCCGCCGGTGCGGGTCACGGGGGTGCCCCGACTGCCGTCCGTGACACGGGGCTTGGTGATGATCGTCACGTCCAGGTCAGGGGGCGGTAGGCGATTGGCGGGCGCTGTGTCCGGTATGGCACACTGGGCGGGTTGCTCGGTCGTCAGCCGATGCTGCGCGCCTCCCGCCGGGAGGACCGGAAGCGAGTCCCACCGTATTCGTCGTTCCATGTATGCCCTGGTCACAGGGGTAGGGACGGAAGTACCGGGATCTTCCGGGAAGCGTGGGCGGGGCTGTGGCCAGGCACTCGGTGGAAGTTCTCCCCCCTCTCCCTCCCGGAGAAACCCCTGCGGATCAATCCGCTCGGCGGCGCGACACGCCCGACCGCGTGGGTCGGGGAGCGACAGAGACCGAGTTCCAGAGCGTTGACGAGAGACAGGACTACTAAGTAGCCATGGCGGGACAGAAGATCCGCATCCGGCTCAAGGCCTACGACCACGAGGTCATCGACAACTCGGCGAAGAAGATCGTCGAGACGGTGACTCGTACTGGTGCGTCGGTCGCAGGCCCGGTGCCGCTTCCCACTGAGAAGAACGTGTACTGCGTCATCAAGTCGCCGCACAAGTACAAGGACGCGCGCGAGCACTTCGAGATGCGCACCCACAAGCGGCTGATCGACATCCTCGACCCCACCCCCAAGACCGTTGACTCGCTGATGCGCCTGGACCTTCCGGCCGGCGTTGACATCGAGATCAAGCTCTGAGAGGCGCGGAAGAGATGGCTAAGCAGATCAAGGGCGTCCTGGGCGAGAAGCTCGGCATGACCCAGGTCTGGGACGAGAACAACCGTGTCGTCCCGGTCACCGTGGTCAAGGCCGGACCGTGCGTCGTGTCCCAGGTCCGCACCAATGACTCGGACGGCTACGACGCCGTCCAGATCGCCTTCGGCGAGATCGACCCGCGCAAGGTGAACAAGCCCATCAAGGGCCACTTCGCCAAGTCGGGCGTGACCCCCCGCCGTCACCTGGTGGAGATCCGCACCACGGACGCCGCCGAGTACACCCTGGGCCAGGAACTCACCGTCGAGGTGTTCGAGTCCGGCCTCAAGGTCGATGTGACCGGCAAGTCCAAGGGCAAGGGCACCGCCGGTGTCATGAAGCGCCACGGCTTCGCCGGTGGCAAGGCTTCCCACGGTGCCCACCGTGTTCACCGCAAGCCGGGCTCCATCGGTGGCTGCGCCACCCCGGGCCGCGTCTTCAAGGGCATGCGGATGGCCGGCCGCGCCGGAAACGAGCGGGTCACCACCCAGAACCTGACCGTCCATGCCGTTGACGCGGAGAAGGGCCTGCTGCTCATCAAGGGCGCGGTTCCTGGTCCGAACGGCGGCCTCGTCCTGGTCCGCACCGCGGCCAAGGGGGCCTGAGGTAAATGAGCACCGTTAACATCCTTTCGCCGGCCGGCGAGACGACCGGAACCGTCGACCTCCCCGCGGAGATCTTCGACGCGCAGGTCAGCGTTCCGCTGATCCACCAGGTCGTCGTCGCGCAGCTGGCCGCTGCCCGTCAGGGCACGCACAAGACCAAGACCCGTGGCGAGGTCCGCGGCGGTGGCCGCAAGCCGTACCGCCAGAAGGGCACCGGCCGCGCCCGTCAGGGCTCCACCCGCGCCCCGCAGTTCGCCGGTGGTGGCGTCGTGCACGGTCCCGTGCCGCGTGACTACTCCCAGCGCACCCCGAAGAAGATGAAGGCCGCCGCCCTGCGCGGTGCCCTCTCCGACCGTGCCCGTCACGGCCGGGTGCACCTGGTGACCGGCGTCGTGGACAGCGACATCTCCACCAAGGCCGCCAAGACCCTGTTCGGCAAGATCAGCGAGCGCAAGAACCTGCTCCTGGTCATCGAGCGGGACGACGAGAACGCGTGGCTGTCGGCGCGCAACCTGCCCCAGGTGCACATCCTGGACGCGGGCCAGCTGAACACCTACGACGTGCTCGTCTCCGACGACGTGGTCTTCACCAAGGCCGCCTACGACCGCTTCGTGGCCGGCCCGGCCGCCGGCGGCAAGGCTGTCGCCTCCGAGAGCGAGCTCGAAGGGAGCGACGCCTGATGACCGAGGAAACGCCGATCACCGAAGAGGGTGTGACCAGCAAGACGTTCACGGACCCCCGTGACCTGCTGATCAAGCCCGTCGTGTCGGAGAAGAGCTACGCGCTGCTGGACGAGAACAAGTACACGTTCATCGTCGACCCGCGTGCCAACAAGACCCAGATCAAGCAGGCCGTCGAGACGGTCTTCTCGGTCAAGGTCGCGGCGGTCAACACGATCAACCGGCAGGGCAAGCGCAAGCGCACCCGCACCGGTTACGGCAAGCGCGCTGACACCAAGCGCGCGATTGTGACCCTTACCGAGGGCGACAGCATCGACATCTTCGGCGGGCCTACCTCCTGACGGAGGTGGGGTCCATGAGCTGTCCGATTTTGGACGAGGACTGAGAAATGGGAATCCGCAAGTACAAGCCGACGACTCCTGGCCGTCGTGGCGCCAGCGTCGCCGACTTCGTCGAGGTCACGCGGTCCACGCCGGAGAAGTCACTGGTTCGCCCGCTGCACAGCAAGGGCGGCCGTAACAACGCCGGTCGTGTGACCGTCCGCCACCAGGGCGGTGGCCACAAGCGCGCCTACCGTGTCATCGACTTCCGTCGGCACGACAAGGACGGCGTGCCCGCCAAGGTCGCGCACATCGAGTACGACCCGAACCGCACCGCGCGCATCGCGCTGCTGCACTACGCCGACGGCGAGAAGCGCTACATCATCGCGCCGGCCGGCCTGAAGCAGGGCGACCGCGTCGAGAACGGCCAGGGCGCCGACATCAAGCCCGGCAACAACCTGCCGCTGCGCAACATCCCGGTCGGTACGGTCATCCACGCCATCGAGCTGCGGCCCGGCGGCGGCGCGAAGTTCGCCCGCTCCGCGGGTGCCTCCGTGCAGCTGCTGGCGCGGGAGGGCCGCATGGCCCACCTGCGTATGCCGTCGGGTGAGATCCGCCTGGTCGACGTCCGCTGCCGCGCCACTGTCGGCGAGGTCGGCAACGCCGAGCAGTCGAACATCAACTGGGGCAAGGCCGGCCGCATGCGCTGGAAGGGCGTTCGCCCGACCGTCCGCGGTGTGGTCATGAACCCGGTCGACCACCCGCACGGTGGTGGTGAGGGCAAGACCTCCGGTGGTCGCCACCCGGTCTCGCCCTGGGGCAAGAAGGAAGGACGTACTCGCTCGCCGAAGAAGGCCAGCAACAAGTACATCGTCCGCCGCCGCAAGACGAACAAGAAGCGCTAGGAGCGGGTTTAGATGCCGCGCAGTCTCAAGAAGGGGCCCTTCGTCGACGACCACCTGAGCAAGAAGGTGGATGTCCAGAACGAAGCCGGCACCAAGAACGTCATCAAGACCTGGTCCCGCCGCTCCATGATCGTCCCGGCCATGCTCGGCCACACGATCGCGGTGCACGACGGCCGCAAGCACGTCCCGGTGTTCGTCACCGAGTCGATGGTCGGCCACAAGCTCGGCGAGTTCGCGCCGACCCGTACCTTCCGCGGCCACGTGAAGGACGACCGCAAGTCGCGTCGTCGCTGATCGGCGGAGTGCGAAGACTCTTATGACTGACACCGAAGGGACAACCATGGAAGCCAGGGCCCAGGCACGCTACGTGCGTGTCACGCCCATGAAGGCCCGCCGGGTGGTGGACCTCGTCCGTGGCCTCCCCGCCACGGAGGCTCAGGCGGTCCTGCGTTTCGCTCCGCAGGCCGCGAGTGTGCCGGTGGGCAAGGTGCTCGACAGCGCCATCGCCAACGCCGCGCACAACTACGACCACACCGATGCCGACAGCCTCGTCATCACTGAGGCGTACGTCGACGAGGGCCCGACCCTGAAGCGGTTCCGGCCGCGTGCCCAGGGCCGCGCCTACCGGATCCGTAAGCGGACCAGCCACATCACCGTGGTCGTCAGCAGCAAGGAAGGAACCCGGTAATGGGCCAGAAGGTTAACCCGCACGGGTTCCGGCTCGGCATCACCACCGACTTCAAGTCGCGTTGGTACGCCGACAAGCTGTACAAGGACTACGTCAAGGAAGACGTGGCGATCCGCCGCATGCTCACCCAGGGCATGGAGCGGGCCGGCATCTCCAAGGTGGAGATCGAGCGGACCCGTGACCGGGTGCGCGTCGACGTCCACACCGCCCGGCCGGGCATCGTCATCGGCCGCCGCGGCGCGGAGGCCGACCGGCTCCGGGGCAACCTGGAGAAGCTCACCGGCAAGCAGATCCAGTTCAACATCCTCGAGGTCAAGAACCCCGAGACCGACGCTCAGCTGGTGGCCCAGGCCGTCGCCGAGCAGCTGTCCTCCCGCGTCTCCTTCCGTCGGGCCATGCGTAAGAGCATGCAGTCGACGATGAAGGCCGGCGCCAAGGGCATCAAGGTCCAGTGCAGCGGTCGTCTCGGCGGTGCCGAGATGTCCCGTTCGGAGTTCTACCGCGAGGGCCGGGTGCCGCTGCACACGCTGCGCGCCAACGTGGACTACGGCTTCTTCGAGGCCCGGACCACCTTCGGCCGCATCGGTGTGAAGGTCTGGATCTACAAGGGCGACGTCAAGAACATCGCCGAGGTCCGCGCCGAGAACGCCGCGGCGCGTGCGGGCAACCGCCCGTCCCGTGGTGGCGCCGGCGGCGGCAGCGACCGTCCCGCCCGTGGTGGGCGTGGCGAGCGTGGCGGCCGTGGTGGCCGCAAGCCGCAGCAGGCTCCCGCCGCCGACGGCGCGAAGACCGAGGCCCCCAAGGCCGAGGCCGCCGCTCCGGCTGAGAGCACCGGAAAGGAGAGCTGACCCATGCTGATCCCCCGCAGGGTCAAGCACCGCAAGCAGCACCACCCCAAGCGCTCGGGCATGGCCAAGGGCGGCACCGAGGTGGCATTCGGCGACTGGGGCATCCAGGCCGTCACCGCCGCCTACGTGACCAACCGGCAGATCGAGGCCGCACGTATCTCGATGACCCGGCACATCAAGCGTGGTGGCAAGGTGTGGATCAACATCTACCCCGACCGCCCGCTGACCAAGAAGCCGGCCGAGACCCGCATGGGTTCCGGTAAGGGTTCGCCGGAGTGGTGGATCGCGAACGTCAAGCCCGGACGGGTGATGTTCGAGCTGTCCTACCCGAACGAGAAGATTGCTCGTGAGGCGCTCATCCGCGCTTCTCACAAGCTTCCGATGAAGTGCCGGATCGTTCGGCGCGAGGCAGGTGAGGCGTGATGGCGGCCGGTACCAAGGCGGCCGAGCTGCGTGAGCTGAACAACGAGGAGCTCGTTGTGAAGCTGCGCGAGGCCAAGGAGGAGCTGTTCCGGCTCCGTTTCCAGGCGGCGACGGGTCAGCTGGAGAACAACAGCCGACTGCGGGCCGTCCGGAAGGACATCGCCCGGATCTACACTCTGATGCGTGAGCGCGAGCTGGGCATCGAGACGGTGGAGGGCGCCTGATGAGCGAGGACGTCGAGAACACCGTGACTACTGACACCGACGAGCGCGCCGCCCGCAAGGTCCGTGAGGGCCTCGTGGTCAGCGACAAGATGGACAAGACCGTCGTCGTCGCCGTCGAGGACCGCGTGAAGCACGCCCGGTACGGCAAGATCCTTCGCCGCACCAGCAAGCTGAAGGCGCACGACGAGCAGAACGCCGCGGGTATCGGTGACCGTGTCCTCCTCATGGAGACCCGGCCGCTGTCCGCGAGCAAGCGCTGGCGCATCGTCGAGATCCTCGAAAAGGCGAAGTAACCAGCACTCATTCCTGAGGCCACTCATGCCTCGGGACCAGTTCCGCCAGGCTCGGCGGGGGCCGGAGCTCATCCGGCCCCCGTCGGGAACCGGCAGACGATCAGGAGAGAGACGTGATCCAGCAGGAGTCGCGACTGCGGGTCGCCGACAACACTGGTGCGAAGGAGATCCTTTGCATCCGTGTCCTCGGTGGCTCGGGTCGTCGCTACGCGGGTATCGGTGACGTCATCGTCGCCACCGTCAAGGACGCGATCCCCGGTGGCAACGTGAAGAAGGGTGACGTCGTCAAGGCGGTCATCGTGCGCGCCGTCAAGGAGCGCCGTCGTCCCGATGGCTCGTACATTCGCTTCGACGAGAACGCCGCCGTCATTCTGAAGAACGACGGCGACCCCCGCGGCACCCGTATCTTCGGCCCTGTCGGCCGAGAGCTGCGCGAGAAGAAGTTCATGAAGATCATCTCCCTCGCGCCGGAGGTGCTGTAACCGATGAAGATCAAGAAGGGTGACCTGGTCCAGGTCATCACCGGCAAGGACAAGGGCAAGCAGGGCAAGGTCATCGTGGCCTACCCCAGCGACGACCGTGTTCTGGTCGAGGGTGTCAACCGGGTCAAGAAGCACACCAAGGCCGGCCAGACCGCCCGTGGTTCGAAGACCGGCGGCATCGTGACGACCGAGGCCCCCGTGCACGTGAGCAACGTCGCGCTGGTTGTGGAGCAGGACGGCAAGAAGGTCACCACCCGCGTCGGCTACCGCTTCGACGACGAGGGCAACAAGATCCGCGTTGCCAAGCGGACCGGTGAGGACATCTGATGACTGCCACCACCAACGCACCGCGCCTCAAGACGCGTTACCGCGAGGAGATCGCGGGCAAGCTGCGTGACGAGTTCAAGTACGAGAACGTCATGCAGACCCCCGGTCTCACCAAGATCGTGGTCAACATGGGTGTGGGCGACGCCGCCCGCGACTCCAAGCTGATCGAGGGCGCCATCCGCGACCTCGCCACGATCACCGGCCAGAAGCCGGCCGTCACCAAGGCCCGCAAGTCCATCGCGCAGTTCAAGCTGCGTGAGGGTCAGCCGATCGGCGCGCACGTCACGCTGCGCGGCGACCGCATGTGGGAGTTCACGGACCGGCTGCTGTCGCTCGCGCTCCCGCGTATCCGCGACTTCCGGGGCCTGTCCCCGAAGCAGTTCGACGGTCGCGGCAACTACACCTTCGGTCTCACGGAGCAGGTCATGTTCCACGAGATCGACCAGGACAAGATCGACCGGGTCCGCGGCATGGACATCACCGTGGTCACCACGGCCACCAACGACGACGAGGGCCGCGCGCTCCTGCGCCACCTCGGATTCCCGTTCAAGGAGGCCTGAGCCATGGCGAAGAAGGCACTGATCGCCAAGTCCGCCCGCAAGCCGAAGTTCGCGGTGCGCGCCTACACCCGCTGCCAGCGCTGCGGCCGGCCGCACTCGGTCTACCGCAAGTTCGGCCTGTGCCGTGTGTGCCTTCGCGAGATGGCTCACCGCGGCGAACTGCCGGGCGTGACCAAGAGCTCCTGGTAACGGACCCCAACTACTACGCCGTAGGTCCCCGTGCCACACCCGTCCCGCCACCGTGCGGGGAGAGGGACGGCGCAGACAGGAAACCCCGGCGAGAGAGGCCCAAGGCCATCACATGACTATGACCGACCCGATCGCAGACATGCTGACGCGTCTGCGAAACGCCAACTCGGCTTACCACGACGACGTCGTGATGCCGCACAGCAAGATCAAGTCGCACATCGCGGAGATCCTCCAGCAGGAGGGCTACATCACCGGCTGGAAGACCGAGGACGCCCCTGTGGGCAAGAGCCTCGTGCTCGAGCTGAAGTTCGGCCCGAACCGCGAGCGCTCGATTGCCGGCATCAAGCGCATCTCCAAGCCGGGCCTGCGGGTCTACGCAAAGTCCACCAACCTGCCGAAGGTGCTCGGCGGCCTGGGCGTGGCGATCATCTCCACGTCGCACGGTCTGCTCACCGACAAGCAGGCGCACAAGAAGGGCGTGGGTGGGGAAGTCCTCGCCTACGTCTGGTAACGGAAGGGAACGGAGGAACAGCAATGTCGCGTATCGGCAAGCTCCCCATCCAGGTTCCCGCCGGTGTGGACGTCACCATCGACGGCCGGACGGTCGGCGTCAAGGGCCCCAAGGGCAACCTGTCGCACACCGTCGTGGAGCCCATCGAGGTCGCCAAGGGTGAGGACGGCGCCATCGTCGTCACACGCCCGAACGACGAGAACCGGAACAGGGCCCTGCACGGCCTGTCCCGCACGCTGGTGGCGAACCTGATCACTGGCGTGACCGAGGGCTACGTCAAGCGGCTCGAGATCAGCGGTGTGGGTTACCGGGTCCAGGCGAAGGGCTCCAACCTGGAGTTCGCCCTGGGCTACAGCCACCCCATCCTGATCGAGGCCCCCGAGGGCATCACCTTCAAGGTGGAGTCCCCGACCAAGCTGAGTGTCGAGGGCATCGACAAGCAGCGGGTCGGTGAGGTCGCCGCCCGGATCCGCAAGCTGCGCAAGCCCGACCCGTACAAGGCCAAGGGTGTCAAGTACGAGGGCGAAGTCATCCGCCGCAAGGTCGGAAAGGCTGGTAAGTAAGCCATGGCATACGGTGTGAAGATCGCGAAGGGTGACGCCCGCAAGCGGACCGCCACCAAGCGCCGTCACATCCGCATCCGGAAGCGGATCTCGGGTACCTCCGAGCGTCCCCGTCTGGTGGTGACGCGCTCCAACCGTCACATGGTGGCTCAGGTCATCGACGACGTTCAGGGCCACACGCTGGCCTCCGCGTCGTCGCTGGACGTGTCCATCCGCGGTGCGGACGGTGACAAGAGCGACAAGGCCAAGCAGGTCGGCGCGCTGCTTGCCGAGCGGGCCAAGTCCGCCGGCATCGAGGCTGTCGTGTTCGACCGCGGTGGCAACAGGTACGCGGGGCGCATCGCCGCTCTCGCGGACGCCGCCCGCGAAGCCGGGCTCAGGTTCTGAGCCGGTTCCGTAGCTAGCGGAAACAGAGAGAGGTAATTCCAATGGCTGGACCCCAGCGCCGCGGTGGCGGCGCCGGTGGCGGCGAGCGGCGGGACCGGAAGGGCCGTGACGGCGGCGCAGCTGCCGAGAAGACCGCGTACGTTGAGCGCGTTGTCGCGATCAACCGCGTCGCCAAGGTTGTGAAGGGTGGTCGTCGCTTCAGCTTCACCGCGCTGGTCGTGGTGGGCGATGGTGACGGCACCGTCGGAGTCGGGTACGGGAAGGCGAAGGAGGTTCCGGCCGCCATCGCCAAGGGTGTTGAGGAGGCCAAGAAGAACTTCTTCAAGGTCCCCCGTATCCAGGGCACCATTCCTCACCCGTTCCAGGGTGAGAAGGCGGCCGGTGTCGTTCTGCTCAAGCCCGCGTCCCCCGGTACCGGCGTCATCGCCGGTGGCCCGGTGCGTGCGGTGCTCGAGTGCGCCGGCATCCACGACGTGCTGAGCAAGTCGCTCGGTTCGTCGAACCCGATCAACATCGTGCACGCCACGGTGGCGGCTCTGCGGGGTCTTCAGCGCCCCGAGGAGATCGCCGCGCGCCGTGGCCTGCCGCTGGAGGACGTGGCTCCCGCCGCTCTGCTGCGGGCGCGTGCCGGGGTGGGTGCCTGATGGCTCGCCTGAAGATCACGCAGACCAAGTCCTACATCGGTAGCAAGCAGCACCACCGGGAGACCCTGCGCTCGCTCGGGCTCAAGCGTCTCCACCACACGGTGGTGAAGGATGACCGTCCGGAGATCCGCGGCATGGCCAACGCCGTGCGGCACCTCGTGACGGTCGAGGAGGTCGACTGATATGAGCGAGAGCAACCCGCTCAAGGTCCACAACCTCCGCCCCGCCCCGGGTGCCAAGACCGCCAAGACCCGTGTGGGTCGTGGTGAGGCGTCCAAGGGCAAGACCGCCGGTCGCGGTACCAAGGGCACCAAGGCCCGGTACCAGGTCAAGGCGGGCTTCGAGGGTGGACAGCTGCCGCTGCACATGCGGCTGCCCAAGCTCAAGGGTTTCAAGAACCCCGCCCACAAGCAGTTCCAGGTCGTCAACCTGGAGCGTCTCGTTTCCCTCTATCCGGAGGGTGGCGAGGTGACGGTGGCCGACCTGGTCGCCAAGGGCGCCGTTCGCAAGAACGAGCTGGTCAAGGTGCTCGGTACCGGTGAGGTCTCGGTGGCGCTCCAGGTGACGGTGGACGCCGTTTCCGGCTCCGCCAAGGAGAAGATCACCGCTGCCGGCGGTACCGTCAGCGAGCTGCTTCGGGCCGAGGACTGAGCCCAACGATGCAGAGGTGACCGGGGATGCCCATCAAGGGCATCCCCGGTCGCTCGTTCCGGCGGAGCGCCTGCGCCGGTAAGGTGTCTGCCGGTGCCGACTTCCGGGGCCTGACGGGCCATGCGTTCCGCCCCGCACGAGGGTCGGGGCCGCGTGACGTCCGTCAGCCCCGGTGGCCGTCCCATGTGCCCGACCCGACTTATCCGTTGAACCATCAAGACCGTCACCTCTCGCGGTACCGCGGGGGGCGCAGGAGGAACCGTGCTCACCGCGTTCGCCCGGGCGTTCCAGACCCCCGACCTGCGTAAGAAGCTGCTCTTCACGCTCGGCGTTGTGGCGCTGTTCCGGTTCGGGGCCCATGTGCCCACGCCGGGCGTCAGCTACCAGAACGTCCAGTACTGCATGGACCGGATCGACGACGGCAACGCCGGACTGTTCGGCCTCGTCAACATGTTCAGTGGTGGCGCGCTGATGCAGCTGACCATCTTCGCCCTGGGGATCATGCCGTACATCACGGCGAGCATCATCCTCCAGCTGCTGGTGGTGGTCATTCCTCGACTGGAAGCCCTGAAGAAGGAAGGGCAGTCGGGTCAGGCGAAGATCACGCAGTACACCCGCTACCTGACCGTCGCCCTCGCCGTGCTGCAGGCCACCGGCCTGGTCGCCACCGCGCGCAGCGGCTCGCTCTTCGGCGGCTGTGACCGGGACATCATCCCTGACGACAGTATCTACACCACGCTGTTGATGATCATCGCGCTGACCGCCGCGACCGCGCTCATCATGTGGATGGGTGAGCTCATCACCGACCGCGGTATCGGCAACGGCATGTCGATGCTGATGTTCGTCTCGATCGCCTCCGGCTTCCCGGCGGCCCTGTGGTCCATCAAGCAGGGCGGCGACCTGGCCGACGGCTGGATCGAGTTCGGCGTCGTCGTCGCGGTCGGTCTGGCGATCGTCTTCCTGGTGGTCTTCGTCGAGCTGGCCCAGCGCCGCATCCCGGTGCAGTACGCGAAGCGGATGATCGGCCGACGCGCCTACGGCGGGACCTCGACCTACATCCCGCTCAAGGTGAACCAGGCCGGCGTCATCCCCGTGATCTTCGCGTCGTCGCTGCTGTACATCCCGATGCTGCTGGTGACCTTCAGCGACTCCGAGGCCGCCTGGGCCGACTGGATCCAGCGCAACCTGGAGTCCATGGACAGCCCGGTCTACCTGGTCACCTACTTCACTCTGATCGTCTTCTTCGCCTTCTTCTACGTGGCCATCACCTTCAACCCCGAAGACGTGGCCGAGAATATGAAGAAGTATGGTGGGTTCATTCCCGGAATCCGGGCCGGCCGCCCCACGGTGGAGTACCTGAGCTACGTGCTCAACCGCATCACCTGGCCGGGTGCCCTCTATCTGGGCATGATCGCTCTGATCCCCGCGGTCGCGCTGATCATGTTCGGTGCGCAGGGTGAGTTCCCCTTCGGCGGAACCTCCATCCTGATCATCGTGGGCGTCGGTCTGGAGACCTGCCGGCAGATCGAGAGCCAGCTTCACCAGCGAAACTACGAAGGGTTCCTCCGCTGATGAGAATCGTCCTCGTCGGACCGCCCGGTGCGGGCAAGGGCACGCAGGCCGCGCTGCTCGCCGAGAACCTCGGCATCCCGCACATCTCCACCGGAGACCTCTTCCGCGCCAACATCAGCCAGGGCACCGAGCTCGGGCGCGAGGCCCAGCGCTACATGCGCGAGGGCAACCTGGTGCCGGACGAGATCACCGTGGGGATGGCGACGGAGCGCATGGCGCAGCCGGACGCCGAGGACGGCTTCCTCCTGGACGGTTTCCCGCGCAACATCGCGCAGGCGAGGTCGCTGGACAAGCAGCTGGAGGAGGCCGGGCTCGCCCTGGACGGTGTGCTGGACCTGGAGGTCCCGGAGGAAGAGGTGGTCCGCCGGATCGCCGGCCGCCGGATGTGCCGCAAGGACAGCAGCCACATCTTCCACGCCGAGTACTCCAAGCCGGCCGTCGAGGACGTCTGCGACGTCTGCGGTGGCGAGCTGTACCAGCGCGAGGACGACAGCGAGGAGACGGTTCGCAAGCGCCTGGAGGTCTACCACCAGGAGACCGAGCCGATCATCGACTACTACCGCGAGCAGGGTCTCGTGGTGACGCTGTCCGCGCTCGGCGCGGTCCCCGAGGTCACCCAGCGGGCGCTCGCGGCGCTCCGCTCCGGCGACGCCGCCTGAGCGGCGTCACCACCGCCCTTCCGGCCGGCGGGCCCCGTGCCCGCCGGCCCCGCACGGCCCCGGCCGTGGTGCCCCCGCCGGGCGCCACGGCCGTAGCCTTGCGCCCGACGCCGCCGAATGTGTGAGGAACCCCCGATGGTGGAACTCAAGAACCCCCAGCAGATCGCCAGCATGCGTGCCGCCGGTCTGGTGGTGGCGGAGATGCACCGCCGGTGCTCCGAGGCCGCGGTGCCGGGGGCCACCACCGGGGAGCTGGACCGGATCGCCGCCCAGGTCCTCGCCGACCACGGCGCCAAGCCGAACTTCCTCGGCTACGGCGGCTTCCCCGGAAACATCTGCACCTCGGTCAACGACGTCGTCGTGCACGGCATCCCCTCCGACGCCGAGACGCTGAACTCCGGCGACCTGCTCTCCATCGACGCCGGCGCGATCGTCGACGGCTGGCACGCGGACGCCGCCGTGACCGTCTTCGTCGGGGAGGGCCACGACCCGCAGCTGCTGGAGCTGAGCCGGGTCACCGAGGACTCGCTGTGGGCCGGGCTCGCGGCGATGCGTGAGGGCAACCGGCTGGTGGACATCTCCCGGGCCGTCCAGAACCTCGTCCGCAGCCGCCCCAAGCCCGCCTCGGGCCGCTACGGGATCATCGAGGAGTACGGCGGCCACGGCATCGGCAGCGAGATGCACATGGACCCGCACGTGCTGAACTACGTCGAGCGCCGCCGCGGCCGGGGACCGAAGCTGGTCCCGGGGATGTGCCTGGCGATCGAGCCGATGATCTCGCTCGGCACCGCCCGGACCCACGTCCTGGAGGACGACTGGACGGTCAAGACCGACGACGGCACCTGGGCGGCGCACTGGGAGCACTCCGTCGCGCTGACCGAGGACGGTCCGCTGGTGCTGACCGCTCCCGACGGCGGGCGGGCGCGGCTGGCCGAGCTGGGCGTCACCGTGGCGCCGGACCCGCTGGCCTGAAGCTCAGACGGGGGCGGCAAGGGCCGCACCGCCGTCTCATCCCTCGTCCGGATGTACGGTGTGCGCCGTCGCGGGAGACCGCGGGATCGCGTGCATATCCCGGGGGCCGGTGGGGAATACATACGGGATTCGTCTTTTCGGGCGACGTACCGTAGACTGGTGCGTCGGTCCTGGTACACCTATGTATGAGGGCTGTCCAGGTAGCCGATCCCGGAAGGTGAAGCGCTCAAGTATGGCCAAAAAACAAGGGGCCATCGAGATCGAGGGCACCGTCGTCGAGTCTCTGCCGAACGCCATGTTCAAAGTGGAGCTCCAGAACGGGCACCAGGTCCTCGCGCACATCAGCGGCAAGATGCGGATGCACTACATCCGTATTCTTCCCGACGACCGGGTCGTGGTGGAGCTCTCTCCCTACGACCTGACCCGCGGGCGGATCGTCTACCGCTACAAGTAGGTCCCCGCGCCCCTGCGGGGAGATCCGTAGATCATCAAGTCCCGGAGAACCTCACCTCATGAAGGTCAAGCCGAGCGTCAAGAAGATCTGCGACAAGTGCAAGGTGATCCGCCGCCACGGCCGGGTCATGGTCATCTGCGACAACCTGCGCCACAAGCAGCGCCAGGGCTGACGCAGCCGCCCGCACTTCTCGCGGCAGCTTCGCGCGACGCACGCATCACGCGACATCACCCTTAATACGCAGACACCCGCCACCGCGTCCGCGCGGCGGCGACACCCCCGGTCGGAGGCCGGGGACCCGGCTCGTAACACACTTACGGGAACGGTGCTGCGGAAGACCTCCGACGAATACATGGAGCCGTAGATGGCACGCCTCGCAGGCGTTGACCTCCCGCGCGAAAAGCGCGTCGAGGTCGCTCTGACCTACGTGTTCGGGATCGGCCGCACGCTGGCCAAGGAGACCCTGAGCAGCACGGGCATCAGCCCCGACACCCGCGTTCGCGACCTCGACGAGGAAGACCTCGTCAAGCTCCGCGACTACGTGGACGCCAACTTCAAGACCGAGGGTGACCTCCGTCGCGAGATCCAGGCCGACATCCGCCGCAAGGTCGAGATCGGCTGCTACGAGGGTCTGCGTCACCGTCGGGGCCTGCCGGTCCACGGCCAGCGCACCAAGACCAACGCCCGCACCCGCAAGGGCCCGCGTCGCGCGATCGCCGGCAAGAAGAAGCCGGGCAAGAAGTAGTCCTCACCGGTCTCTGATTCTCAGGTCCGTGTGCACAGGACCGACCACCTCCACGGGAGTACATCCATATGCCTCCGAAGGGCCGTACGGCCGGCGCCAAGAAGGTGCGCCGCAAGGAGAAGAAGAACGTCGCCCACGGGCACGCTCACATCAAGAGCACGTTCAACAACACGATCGTCTCGATCACCGACCCGACCGGGAACGTGATCTCCTGGGCCTCTGCCGGCCACGTCGGCTTCAAGGGCTCGCGCAAGTCCACTCCGTTCGCCGCGCAGATGGCCGCCGAGTCGGCCGCCCGCCGCGCGCAGGAGCACGGCATGCGCAAGGTCGACGTCTTCGTCAAGGGTCCCGGCTCCGGCCGTGAGACCGCGATCCGCTCGCTCCAGGCCACCGGCCTGGAGGTCGGCTCCATCCAGGACGTCACCCCCACCCCGCACAACGGCTGCCGCCCGCCCAAGCGCCGCCGCGTCTGACGCCCGGCACCACCCGGTCCGCCGGGTGGCCCCCGGGTGACCGGGACGCCGTTCGTACCCGGGGGCGGGTCCGCCGCGAGGCGGGCCCGCCCCTCGCGGGTTCTCCCGTTCGGCGGGGGAGGCCGTACCGTGGCAGAGCGGGGCGCTCCGCCACGGCGCACCACCGCAGTACCGCACCACCGCAGTACCGCAGTACCGCACCATCTCGCACCACCACGGAGTACGACACTCGCTGTCGTCTGGCCCGGCATCAAATAGTGGGTGCCGGAGACTGGAGTCATCACCCATGCTGATCGCTCAGCGTCCCTCCCTGACCGAAGAGGTCGTCGACGAGTTCCGCTCGCGGTTCGTGATCGAGCCGCTGGAGCCGGGCTTCGGCTACACCCTCGGCAACTCCCTGCGCCGCACGCTGCTCTCCTCGATCCCCGGTGCCGCCGTCACCAGCATCCGGATCGACGGGGTCCTGCACGAGTTCACCACCGTGCCGGGCGTCAAGGAGGACGTCACCGACCTCATCCTCAACATCAAGCAGCTGGTCGTCTCCTCGGAGCACGACGAGCCGGTCGTGATGTACCTGCGCAAGCAGGGCCCCGGCCTGGTCACCGCCGCCGACATCGCGCCCCCGGCCGGTGTCGAGGTGCACAACCCCGACCTGGTCCTGGCCACGCTGAACGCCAAGGGCAAGCTGGAGATGGAGCTGACCGTCGAGCGCGGTCGCGGCTACGTCTCGGCCGTCCAGAACAAGCAGGCGGGCCAGGAGATCGGCCGCATCCCGGTCGACTCCATCTACAGCCCGGTGCTCAAGGTCACCTACAAGGTCGAGGCGACCCGAGTCGAGCAGCGGACCGACTTCGACAAGCTGATCGTCGACGTCGAGACCAAGGAGGCCATGCGTCCGCGTGACGCCATGGCGTCCGCCGGTAAGACCCTGGTCGAGCTGTTCGGCCTGGCGCGTGAGCTCAACGTCGACGCCGAGGGCATCGACATGGGCCCCTCGCCGACCGACGCGGCGCTCGCCGCCGATCTGGCGCTGCCGATCGAGGAGCTGGAGCTGACTGTCCGCTCCTACAACTGCCTCAAGCGTGAGGGCATCCACTCGGTGGGCGAGCTGGTGGCCCGCTCCGAGGCGGACCTGCTCGACATCCGCAACTTCGGCGCCAAGTCGATCGACGAGGTCAAGGCGAAGCTGGCCGGCATGGGCCTGGCCCTCAAGGACAGCCCGCCCGGATTCGACCCGACCACCGCCGCCGACGCCTTCGGCGCCGACGACGACGGCGACACCGGCTTCGTCGAGACCGAGCAGTACTGAGCGGTCCGGCTCCCGAGCCGGTCCGCGGCGGCCGGCGGGCGGGCCCTGTGCCCGCCCGCCGTGCAGCACCCTGACTTCCGGGCTCGCCCGGAGACCCGCGTGGGCAGATCCGCCCGCGCGGGCCCTGACATCGGTACCTGACACGGCCGGTGCAGACACGGAGGAGAAACACCATGCCGAAGCCCACCAAGGGCCGCCGGCTGGGCGGTGGCCCCGCCCACGAGCGGATGATGCTGGCGAACCTCGCCACGGCGCTGTTCGAGCACGGCCGCATCAAGACCACCGAGGCCAAGGCCCGCCGGCTCCGCCCGCTGGCCGAGCGCCTGATCACCAAGGCGCGCAAGGGCGACCTGCACAACCGCCGCCAGGTGATGCAGACCATCCGTGACAAGAGCGTGGTCCACTCGCTCTTCACCGAGATCGGTCCGCAGTTCGCCAACCGTCCGGGTGGCTACACCCGGATCACCAAGATCGGTCCCCGTCGTGGCGACAACGCCCCGATGGCGGTCATCGAGCTGGTGGAGGCCCTGACCGTGCAGCAGGAGGCGGTCGGCGAGGCCGAGGCCGCCACCCAGCGCGCGGTGAAGGAGGACTCGCTGGCGAAGAAGTCCGACGCCGCCGAGGCCGAGGGCACCGAGGCCAAGGACGAGGAGAAGAAGGACGCCTGATCCAGGCGCCCGGACTCCGCTCGTCGAACGGGCCCGCCCCCACACCAGGGGGCGGGCCCGTTCGCCGTCCGTGGCCGGTGCGGGGTGTGTGGCGCGGTCGGTCGGGCGCGGTGGCGCGGTCGGGCGGGCGGTCGGTCGGGCGCGGTGGCGCGGGACGTGGGCGGGACGGGCAGGACGTGACGAGGCGAGGGACGAACGTGCGGGAAGCGGAGGACGCCGGGGTGGAGCGGCACGAACAGGACGGGACGGCCGACGGGGCCGCGCGGGGCCACCGGGACGACGTGGCGCCCGGCATGGTCCGGGTGCGGCTGGACCTCGCCTACGACGGTGCCGGCTTCTCCGGCTGGGCGCGGCAGAAGGGCGGCCGCCGCACGGTGCAGGAGGAGCTGGAGGAGGCGCTGCGCGTCGTCACCCGCTCCCCGGAGCGATACGAGCTGACGGTCGCCGGGCGCACCGACGCGGGCGTCCACGCCCGTGGGCAGGTGGCCCACGTGGACCTGCCCGAGGAGGTCTGGGCCGAGCAGCACGACAAGCTGCTGCGGCGGCTGGCGGGCAGGCTGCCGCAGGACGTGCGGGTGTGGCGGGTGGCGGCGGCCCCCGAGCACTTCAACGCCCGCTTCTCGGCCGTGTGGCGCCGCTACGCCTACCGGGTCAGCGACCACCCCGGCGGGGTGGACCCGCTGCGGCGCGGGCACGTGCTGTGGCACAACTGGCCGCTCGACCTCGACGCCATGAACGAGGCCGCGGCGGGCCTGCTGGGCGAGCACGACTTCGCCGCGTTCTGCAAGAAGCGCGAGGGGGCCACGACGATCCGCACCCTGCGGCGGCTGGAGTGGGAGCGGCACCCCGACGGGGTGCTGGAGGCGACGGTCCAGGCCGACGCGTTCTGCCACAACATGGTGCGCTCGCTCGTGGGCGCGATGCTGTTCGTGGGCGACGGTCACCGGCCTCCGGGCTGGGCGTCCGAGGTGCTGGCCGCCCGGGTGCGCGACTCCGCGGTGCACGTGGTCCGGCCGCACGGGCTGACGCTGGAGGAGGTCGGCTACCCCTCGGCGGAGCTGCTGGCCGCCCGTAACCGGGAGGCGCGCAACCGTCGCACGCTCCCGGTGTCCGGCGGCTGCTGCTGACCACCGGCGGGGCGAGGAGCCACCGCCGGTGCACGGCCCGAACCCGGTGGCTCAGTCCTCGGCCTCCTCGCCCGCGCCGCCGCTGTTGCGCTCGCGGATGATCGCGTCGGCCGACTCCGACGCCTGGTTCTCGCCGCGCTGGACGATCCGGGCGTGGGCGTGCTGGTTGCCGTCCCGGGCCGCCTGCTGCGCGGGGGTCCCGTCTCCGCGGTCGGGGGTGTTGTCGCTGTTGCCCGCGATGGTGAAGTACGCGTAGCGGCCCACCTGGTTCTTGGTGGTCCGGCAGCCGCCGCGCTCACAGAACGCCGGGGCGTCGCCGCTGGTCAGAGCCGTGATGTGGGACGCCGCCGCCTCCTTGGCCGCCTGTGCGTCGGTCTCCGTGGGGAACTGCGCGACGCCGACGGTCACCGCGACCGAGCCCCCGGTGAAGGTGG
This sequence comes from Streptomyces otsuchiensis, assembly GCF_004305975.1. Taxonomy (GTDB): domain Bacteria; phylum Actinomycetota; class Actinomycetes; order Streptomycetales; family Streptomycetaceae; genus Streptomyces; species Streptomyces otsuchiensis. The sequence continues at coordinate 7,738 of NZ_BHZI01000009.1, read as the reverse complement.
CCCGGACCAGCCTCGAGCAGCCGTGCTCGGAGAGCACCTCGCCCAGCGCGACGGTCGCGCCGTCCACACAGCTGTCGGAGTCCGCCACCGCCCGGCGCGTGTACTCGCGGTCGTCGATCTCCATGGTCTCGCCCGCGAAGAAGGACTCGGCGCTGAACGGCGCGATGTCCTTGTCGGCGTCGGTGATGAACTCCCGCGGCTTGGGCAGCGGGGGCAGCGAGGTCTCCTCGAAGCTGGGCTCCGGGGAGGGGCTGTCACTGGGCGAATCCGCCGCGGCCGGGTCGGACGTGGCGTTCCGGCCTCCCGCGACATCGTCGTCACCGCCGCTCTCGCGCACGATGCCGAAGGCCACGGCAGCGCCGATCGCCAGCGTGGCCGCGGCTCCGCCCCCGATCACCAGCAGCCGCTTGCGCTTGCGCCGCTGGTCGGCCTCAGCCGCCAGCTGGTCCCAGTCCGGCGCGGACGTGGTGGGGGGCTGCTGCCCCCACTGTGGATCTCCGGGACTCCACTGCGGTCCCCCCTGCCAAGAACTCATGGCCGCATTTTAGGGAGCGGCCGGTCACCGGCCGCCGCCCGGCCGGTCACAATCCGGCCGCACGGGCGCCGCCCGCGCCGGAGCCCGCCGGAAAACGGTTGGGAACGGCAGCCGTGACCCCTGACAATCGGTGCCATGGGTCATGTTGAGGTCGCGCATCTGGACTACGTACTGCCGGACGGGCGTCCGCTCCTCCAGGACGTCTCGTTCCGGGTGGGGGAGAGCAGCGCCGTCGCCCTGGTCGGCGCCAACGGCGCCGGGAAGACGACCCTGCTGCGGATGATCGCGGGTGAGCTGAGCCCCGACGCGGGCACGGTCACCGTGAGCGGTGGTCTCGGGGTGATGCCGCAGTTCATCGGTTCGACCCGCGACGACGGGACCGTCCGCGACCTGCTGGTCTCCGTGGCCCCGCCGCGGCTGCGGGACGCCGCGCTCGCCGTGGACGCGGCCGAGCTGGCCGTGATGACCACCGACACCGAGGCCGACCAGATGCGCTACGCGCAGGCCCTGGCCGACTGGGCCGAGGCGCAGGGGTACGAGGCCGAGACCCGCTGGGACATCTGCACCACCGCCGCCCTCGGCGTCCCCTACGACCAGGCCCAGTGGCGGAAGCTGAACACGCTCTCCGGCGGCGAGCAGAAGCGGCTGGTCCTGGAGTCGCTGCTGCGCGGCAGCGACCAGGTGCTGCTGCTGGACGAGCCGGACAACTACCTCGACGTCCCCGGCAAGCGGTGGCTGGAGGAGCAGCTGCGCGAGACCCGCAAGACGGTGCTGTTCATCTCCCACGACCGGGAGCTGCTGGCCCGCTCCGCACAGAAGATCATCAGCGTGGAGCCCGGACCGGCCGGCTCCGACGTGTGGGTGCACGGCGGCGGCTTCGAGGACTTCCCGCAGGCCCGGCGGGAGCGGTTCGCGCGGTTCGAGGAGCTGCGCCGCCGCTGGGACGAGAAGCACGCCCAGCTCAAGCAACTGGTCCACACGCTCAAGCAGAAGGCCGCCTTCAACGACGGACTCGCCTCGCGCTACCAGGCGGCCCAGACCCGGCTGCGGAAGTGGGAGGAGGCCGGCCCGCCCCAGCAGCCGCCGCGCGAGCAGGAGATCACCATGCGGCTGCGCGGTGGCCGCACCGGGGTGCGCGCCGTCACCGCGGAGGGGCTGGAGCTGACGGGGCTGATGAAGCCGTTCTCGCTGGAGGTCTTCTACGGCGAGCGGGTGGCCGTCCTGGGCTCCAACGGCTCGGGCAAGTCGCACTTCCTCCGGTTGCTGGCGGGCGAGCAGGTGGCGCACGGCGGGCAGTGGAAGCTGGGCGCCCGTGTGGTGGCCGGCCACTTCTCGCAGACCAACGCGCTCACCGCGCCGTCGCCGACGGCGCCGCGCGAGGGCGCCCCGGTGACGGCCGAGCCGTCGGCGACCGCCCCGGGCCGGGCCACCCCGCGCCGGACGCTTCTGGAGATCCTGTGGAAGGAGCACGCCAAGGACCGCGGAGCGGCCATGTCGGCGCTGCGCAGGTACGAGCTGGACCGCCAGGCCGAGCAGCCCTACGAACGGCTCTCAGGCGGGCAGCAGGCGCGTTTCCAGATCCTGCTCCTGGAACTGGGCGGCGCCACCGCGCTGCTGCTGGACGAACCCACCGACAACCTCGACCTGGAGAGCGCCGAGGCGCTCCAGACCGGGCTGGAGGCGTACGAGGGCACCGTGCTGGCCGTCACCCACGACCGCTGGTTCGCGCGCGGCTTCGACCGCTATCTGGTCTTCGGCTCGGACGGCGTGGTGCGGGAGGTCCCGGAGCCCGTCTGGGACGAGGCCAGGGTGGTCCGCGCCCGCTGAGGCGACCGCCGCCGGAGCCGGGCCGCCCGGCCGTCGGCGTCGGGGCCGGGTCCGTCGCGGTGGCGGAAGTGGGGGTGCGGGAGAGATGGGTCACTGCGGATCCTCACGGTCGGGCCGCCCGGAGGCGGGGCGGTGGGTGGGCGCCGCACCGGGATCCTTGGCTTCCCGCAGGGCGGATATCCCTCATCGCACACACATTCGCCCAGACGGGAGAAAGTATGTGAGATGTTGACGAACGTGGCGGAGTCGAGTCGGTCGATGGCGGCTCGACCAGCGGCGACGTGGTCGGCGGGGGCCGGCGGCAGGTGGTCGCCGGGTGGGTGGCGGGGACCCGTTTTGACCCGTCCGGGTGGAGCCCGGTATTCTGCCTGGTCGATATGCGTATGGCTTGCTCGATCTCACGAGAGGGGCCTTGCGCCGGTCGTCCGGAGGATCATCGGACCTTCTCACCCGGTTGCGTCACCGTGGTGCGACGGGTCCGCTGAGTCTTTTGCCGGCCAGTTAAGGACCCACTCACACTTAAGCGAAGGCTACGACCGTGCGTACGTACAGCCCCAAGCCCGGCGACGTCCAGCGTCAGTGGCATGTCATCGACGCCGAGGACATCGTTCTCGGCCGTCTGGCATCCCAGACCGCGACCCTCCTGCGCGGCAAGCACAAGCCCGTCTACGCGCCGCACGTCGACACCGGTGACTTCGTCATCATCGTCAACGCCGCCAAGGTGCACCTGTCCGGCAACAAGCGGACCCAGAAGCTCGCCTACCGCCACTCCGGCTACCCGGGTGGTCTGCGGTCGATCCGCTACGACGAGCTGCTGGAGAAGAACCCGGAGAAGGCCGTCGAGAAGGCCGTCAAGGGCATGCTCCCCAAGAACAGCCTGGGTCGCCAGATGCTTTCCAAGCTGAAGGTGTACGCCGGCGCCGAGCACCCGCACGGTGCCCAGCAGCCGGTGCCGTTCGAGATCACCCAGGTCGCGCAGTAGTCCCGGCCACCCCTAAGACACAGAGAATCTGAGGAAAATCGTGGCCGAGAACACCACTGAGACCGAGACCGAGACCCTCGACGCCGCCGTGCCGGACGTCCAGGAGTACACGACCGAGAGCGTGCCCTCCGAGGACTTCGCCGCCGACGCCACCGCGCACTTCGGCGACCCGCTGCCGGGCGCCGGCACCGGCCGTCGCAAGAACGCCATCGCCCGCGTGCGCATCGTGCCGGGCAGCGGCAAGTGGAAGATCAACGGTCGCACCCTCGAGGGGTACTTCCCCAACAAGGTGCACCAGCAGGAAGTCAACGAGCCCTTCAAGGTGCTGGAGCTCGACGAGCGTTACGACGTCGTCGCCCGCATCTCCGGCGGCGGCATCTCCGGCCAGGCCGGTGCGCTGCGCCTCGGTGTGGCCCGCGCCCTGAACGAGGCGGACGCGGACAACAACCGCGCCCCGCTCAAGAAGGCCGGCTTCCTGACCCGTGACGCCCGCGCCGTTGAGCGCAAGAAGGCCGGTCTCAAGAAGGCCCGTAAGGGTACGCAGTACAGCAAGCGTTAATGTCGGCTCACGCCGTCTGACGACGTTCGCTGACGCCCCGCCAGTGACGATTCACTGGCGGGGCGTTGCTGTGCGCGTAAATCCTGTGAACAACTCATGTGCGTGAATAGCGGCGCGTTGAAATCCACGGGATATGGTTAATAAGGTTAATCGTGTGGGGGCGGCCCGGCTATCTCGGAGGAAAACTGTGGGACGACTGTTCGGCACCGACGGCGTTCGTGGCGTCGCCAACGTGGAACTCACGGCAGAGCTGGCCCTCGGACTCTCCTCCGCCGCCGCCAGAGTGCTGGTGGCGCCCGGCAGCGGCGAATCCCGCCGGCCCGTCGCCGTCGTCGGCCGTGACCCGCGCGCCTCGGGCGAGTTCCTGGAGTCCGCCGTGGTGGCCGGTCTGGCCGCCGCCGGTGTCGACGTCCGGCGCGTCGGAGTGCTGCCCACCCCGGCGATCGCCCACCTCACCGGCGCCCTGGGCGCCGACTTCGGCGTGATGCTCTCCGCCAGCCACAACCCGATGCCCGACAACGGCATCAAGTTCTTCGCCCGCGGCGGCCTCAAACTGGCCGACGAGCTGGAGGACCGCATCGAGGCCGTCTACCGGGACATGGCCGAGGGCAAGCCGTGGGACCGCCCCGTCGGGGCCGGCGTCGGCCGCGTCACCGACCACGCCGCCGGGCTGGACACCTACGTCTCCCACCTGATCGGGGTGCTGCCCAACCGCCTCGACGGGCTCAAGGTGGTGGTCGACGGCGCGCACGGCGCGGCCTCCCGGGTCGCCCCCGAGGCGTTCGCCCGCGCCGGCGCCGAGGTGATCACCATCGGCACCGACCCGGACGGCCTCAACATCAACGACGGTTACGGCTCCACCCACCTCGAACCGCTGCGCGCCGCGGTCGTCGAGCACGGAGCCCACCTGGGTATCGCCGTCGACGGCGACGCCGACCGCTGCCTGGCCGTCGACGCCGCCGGCGCCGACGTCGACGGCGACCAGATCCTGGCCGTGCTCGCCCTCGCCCTGCGGGAGGCCGGCAAGCTCCGCCACGACACCGTCGTCTCCACCGTGATGTCCAACCTCGGCTTCAAACTCGCCATGGAGGCCGAGGGCCTGACGCTGCGCCAGACCGCTGTCGGCGACCGCTACGTCATGGAGGAGATGAAGGCCGGCGGATTCGCCCTGGGCGGCGAGCAGTCCGGGCACGTCATCGTGCTGGACCACGCCACCACCGGCGACGGCACCCTCACCGGCCTGCTGCTCGCCGCCCGCATGGCCGCCACCGGCCGCGGCCTCGCCGACCTGGCCGGGGTGATGCGCCGCCTGCCGCAGGTCCTGATCAACGTCCGTGGTGTCGACAAGAGCCGCGCGGCCACCTCCGAGGAACTGGCCACCGCCGTCGCGGACGCCGAGCGGGAGCTGGGGGAGACCGGCCGGGTGCTGCTGCGCCCCTCGGGCACCGAGCCGCTGGTCCGCGTCATGGTCGAGGCCGCCGACGCCGACCGGGCGGCGGCCGTCGCCGAACGGCTCGCCGGTGTGGTGCGCTCCAGCCTCTCCATCGAGGTCCCGGCCCCGGCCGGCCCCTGACCCGGTCCGTTCCGCGTGCTCCGCCCCCGCTGCGTTCGGCGGGGGCGCCGTGGTGAGACATGACAGAGCGTTCTCACCCGTGTGGGTGAATGAACTTGGTCGGGCCGCGGTGGTGGCGCCTGTCCGCCCGTGATGGCCGACGCCACTCCGTGGCCGGGCCGACTGTCGTTGCCGCGCGGCGCGGTCAGCGTCTCCTCCATGATCGACCGCCTCCACAACCTCGGTGAGATCGACTTCGAGGAACGATTCCGGCTGCGCGCCCGGGGGCAGGGTCCGCCGCCGTCCGGTATCTGACGGAGCGGCTCAGAACGGTGGCCGGTCAGACCTTGCGGAGGGCGAGACGTTGCACGGTGTGGTCCGCGCCCTTGCGGAGGATGAGGGTGGCGCGGCCGCGGGTGGGGGCGATGTTCTCGACCAGGTTCGGCTCGTTGATGGTGTCCCAGATGGTCCGCGCGTAGGCCAGGGCCTCGTCCTCCGACACCTCGGTGTAGCGGCGGAAGTAGGAGGACGGGTCCTGGAAGGCGGTCTGCCGCAGCTTCCGGAAGCGGTCCAGGTACCAGGCGCGGATGTCGGCGGTACTGGCGTCCACGTAGACGGAGAAGTCGAAGAAGTCCGCGACCGCCACCCGGGTCCGGCCGTCGGCGCCCGGCAGAGCCGGCTGGAGGACGTTGAGCCCCTCCACGATCAGGATGTCCGGGCGGCGGACGGTCAGCCGCTCGCCGGGCACGATGTCGTAGATCAGGTGCGAGTAGACCGGCGCGGACACCTCCGGCTTCCCGGCCTTCACATCCGCCACGAACCGGGTGAGCGCGCGCCGGTCGTAGGACTCGGGGAACCCCTTGCGTGACATCAGGCCGCGCCGCCGCAGCTCCGCGTTGGGCAGCAGGAACCCGTCGGTCGTCACCAGCTCCACCCGGGGGTGCTCGGGCCAGCGCGCCAGCAGTGCGCGCAGCAGCCGGGAGACGGTGGACTTGCCGACCGCGACGCTGCCGGCCACCCCGATCACGAACGGCGTCCCCTGGCGGGCGCCTTCGCCGGCGGCGTCGCCGAGGAAGGTGGTGAGCGCGCCGCGCAGGCCGTGGGTGGCGCCGACGTAGAGGTTCAGCAGCCGGGAGAGCGGGAGGTAGACCTCGCGCACCTCGTCGAGGTCGCTGACGTCGCCCAGGCCGCGCAGCTGTGCCACCTCCTCGGCGGCCAGCGGGGCGGCGGAGGCGGACCGTTCGCGCAGTGCGGACCACTCGGCGCGGCTGAGGTCCACGTACGGGCTCGTCCCGCCGTGGGCTGGGGCGGCCCCGGCGGGCGCGGCCCCGGCGGGTGTTGCCGCCGGGCGGGCGGGGCCGGATCCGGCCGACGGGTCGACGGGCGGGCGCGGATGCGATTGCGTGGACACGTCACCCATTGTGCGCGCCACCCCCGCGCCGCCCGGGCACCGCCCCCGCGCCGTCGCGCGCTCCGGCCGCACGCGTCACCTCCGGGCCCGGTGCCGGGTGGCCGTGCGGACCGGGAGCTGGCTAGGCTCGCTGACCATGACAGGCATGGTGGGCCACCTGGGCGGGCACCCCGCGCACGCCGGGCGCGCGCGCCGCGCGGCCGCCGTTCCGCACCCCGCTTCCGGTGACGACGCGCGGGGCGAGGTGGCGGCGCTGTGATCGTGGGAGTGGGCATCGACGTGGCGGAGATCGAGCGGTTCCGGGAGTCGCTGCGCCGCACCCCGGCACTGGCCGACCGGCTGTTCGTGGACGCGGAGCTCCGGCTGCCCGACGGCGAGCCCCGGGGTGTCGCCTCGCTGGCCGCCCGGTTCGCCGCCAAGGAGGCCCTGGCGAAGGCGCTCGGTGCGCCGGGAGGGCTGCGCTGGACGGATGTGGAGGTGGTCGCCGAGGACAGCGGCCGCCCCACCCTGAAGGTCACCGGAACGGTTCTGGCGTGTGCCGAGAAGCTGGGGGTGCGCTCCTGGCATGTCTCGCTCAGCCATGACGCGGGCATCGCCTCGGCCGTGGTCATCGCCGAGGGCTGAGGACATCGCGGTCGGGCGCGGCCCGCTGGGCGCCATCGGGCGCGGCCCGGCGGCGCCGGTGGCCGGTCCGGGCCAGACTGGGTGCCATGCGTATCGCTTACTCCGTGCACGATGTCCGGGCCGCCGAAGGGCGGTTGATGGCGCGACTGCCCGAGGGGGCGCTGATGCGGCGGGCCGCCGCCGGTCTGGCCGCCGCCTGCGCGCGGGTTCTGGGCAAGGTCTCGGGGGCGCGGGTGGTGCTGCCGACC
>NZ_BHZI01000008.1 GCF_004305975.1 Streptomyces otsuchiensis | reverse complement strand
GGACAGCACCACCCCGGGGCGGTGGGGGTCCCGTCAGGGGGAGGCGATGACGGCGATCACGGAGATCACGGCGCCGATGGCGAGCATCGCTCCGAGGATCTGGAGCAGTCGGGTCTGGCCCTTGGGAGGGTTGGGGTCGAGTACCGGCATGGGGCCAGTCTCGCACGCCCGGCGCACCCGTCAGCCGCCGTCCTCGATGACGCGGTTGCGGCCCGCGAGGACGCCGACGGAGATCTGGCAGACCAGCAGGGCCATCATGAACAGCAGCGGCGCGTGCCAGCCGCCCGTCGAGCCGTAGAGGGTGCCGACCAGCAGCGGGCCGGGGATGGAGATCAGGTAGCCGGTGCTCTGGACGAACGCGGAGAGCCGGGCGACTCCGGCGCCGGTGCGGGCGCGCAGCCCGATCAGGGTGAGCACCACGGGGAAGGCGCAGTTGGAGACTCCCAGGAGCACGGCCCAGGCCCAGGCTCCGGCGGCGGGCGCGAACCACAGTCCGGCGTAGCCGGCGATGCCGCACAGGCCGAGCACGGCGATCAGCGGCCCCTGGTGGGAGAGGCGGGAGGCCAGCCGCGGCAGGACGAAGGAGAGCGGGATGCCCATGCCCATGGTCACCGCGAGCAGGGTGCCGGCGGTGGTCGCGGTGATCCCGGCGTCGCGGTAGATCTGCGGCATCCAGCCCATGGTGATGTAGGCGCCGGTGGCCTGGAGTCCGAAGAAGACGGCGAGGGCCCAGGCTGTGGGTGAGCGGGTCACCCGCACCGGGGGTGCGTCGGCGGGCGTGGGGGCTCCCGGCGCGCCGGTGCGGGCGGCGGCCCGGTCCCGCAGTGCCACGGTGGTCCAGCAGGCCAGGGCGAGGACGGCGGGTGCCGCCCACAGCAGCAGGCCGGTGCGCCAGCCGCCGCCGACGGCGTGGGTGAGCGGCACGGTGAAGGCGGCGGCCCCCGCGGTGCCCAGGGCCAGGCCCATGGAGTAGAGGCCGGTCATGGTGCCGACCCGGTCGGGGAAGTACCGCTTGACGATGACGGGCAGCAGCACGTTGCTGACGGCGATACCGGCCAGCGCCAGCGCGCTGGTGGCGAGGAAGACGCCGGTGCCGCCGGAGAGCGGGCGCAGCGCGACGCCCAGGGTGATGGCGGCCATGCCGGAGACCAGGACGGCGACCGGTCCGAACCTGCGTGCGAGCCGCGGGGCGGTTGCGCCGAAGACGGCGAAGCAGAGCGCGGGGACGGAGGTGAGCAGGCCGGCGACGGTGGCGTTCATCCCGAGCGCGGCGCGGACCTCTTCGAGCAGGGGGCCGAGTCCGGAGATCGCGGGGCGGAGGTTGACGGCGGCGAGTACGAGGCCGACGGCGACGAGCAGCGCCATTCGCTGGGACATGGCGGCCTTGCTGGTTCCCGCCGGGGTCGTGGCGGGAGATGCTTCCCGCAGGGTGTCACCGTCGTGCCTGTACGCCATGGTGGCATCATAGAATCATTGGATGTGTCAGGCCAAACGGCTCCCGGGAGAACCATGCCACTGACCTCACCCCGGCGCTCCGCCCTCGCGGACCAGGTGATCATCGAACTGCGCCGGCAGATCACCTCCGGCGAATGGCCGGTGGGGTCCCGCATCCCCACCGAGCCCGAGCTGGTGGAACAGCTGGGTGTGGCCAGGAACACCGTGCGCGAGGCCATCCGCGCGCTGGCCCACAACGGCCTGCTGGACATCCGGCAGGGATCGGGCACCTATGTGCTGGCCACCAGCGAACTGGCCGGGGTGATGCACCGCCGCTTCGCCGACGCCGATCCCCGGCACGTCGCGGAGCTGCGCTCCACCATGGAGGCCGCCGCCGCCCGGTTCGCCGCGACCCGCAGGACGGAGGCGGACGTGGCCCTCCTCGGCACGCTGCTCTCACGGCGGGAGGACGCCTGGGCCAGCGGGAACGTGGACGCCTTCGTGGAGGCGGACGCCACGTTCCACATGTCGGTGGTCAAGGCGTCCCACAACGAGGTGCTGACCGCGCTCTACGCCGACCTGGGAGCGGTGCTGCGCGCCTTCCTCCGTCACGACGTCGGCGACGAGCTGCGGGCCGAGGACCACCTGGACCACGCCCGCCTGGTCACCGCCATTCGCGACGGCGACGCGGAGACGGCCGCCGCGGAGGCCGGTTCGTACGCGCTCACCTGCCGCGGCGTCGCGGCGGAGTAGGCGCGGACCGCGCTCGCGGGCCACGTGCCGAGGGGCCGGGAAGTCACCGCTGTGGTGACTCCCCGGCCCCTCGTCGCGTGCCGCCCGCGGGCGGCGGGGATCAGGCTCAGGCCCCCATCATGTGGACGCCGCCGTCGACGTGGACGACCTCGCCCGTCGTCTTCGGGAACCAGTCCGACAGCAGGGCGACCACGCCGCGCGCGGCGGGCTCCGGGTCGTCCAGGTCCCAGCCGATCGGGGCGCGGGTGTTCCACACGTCCGCCAGCTCCTCGAAGCCGGGGATCGACTTGGCGGCCATCGACTTGATCGGGCCGGCCGAGACCAGGTTGCAGCGGATGTCGCGCGAACCGAGGTCGCGGGCGAGGTAGCGGGAGGTCGCCTCCAGCGCCGCCTTGGCCACGCCCATCCAGTCGTACTTGGGCCATGCCACCTGCGCGTCGAAGTCCATGCCGACCACCGACCCGCCGCGCTTCTCCAGCAGCGGCAGCGTCGCCATCGTCAGCGACTTCAGCGAGTAGGCGGAGACCTCGACGGCCGTGGAGACCGAGTCCCAGCCGGTGTTGAGGAAGTTGCCGCCCAGCGCGTCCTGCGGCGCGAAGCCGATGGAGTGCACGACGCCGTCCAGGGAGGCGTCGTCACCGAAGTGGGCACGCACCGCGTCGGCGAGGCCGTCGAGCTGCTCCTGGTTCTGCACGTCCAGCTCGATCACCGGCGCCTCCTTGGGGAGACGCTTGGCGATGCGCTTCACCAGGGAGAGCCGGCCGAAGCCGGTGAGGATCACCTCGGCGCCCTCCTCCTGCGCGAGCCGCGCCACATGGAAGGCGATCGAAGCGTCGGTGAGCACCCCGGTGACCAGGATGCGCTTGCCGGCGAGAATTCCACTCATGGTTCAGTGACCCATGCCCAATCCGCCGTCAACCGGAATGACGGCACCAGTGATGTACGCGGCCTCGTCGGACGCCAGGAAACGGACGGTGGCGGCGATCTCCGCCGGCTCCGCGTACCGGGCGAGCGGGACCTGCTTGACGATGGACGCGCGCTGCTCGTCGCTGAGCGCGCGGGTCATGTCGGTGTCGACGAAGCCGGGCGCGATCACGTTGCACGTGATCGAACGCGACCCCAGCTCCCGGGCGATGGAGCGGGCGAAGCCCACCAGTCCGGCCTTGGAGGCGGCGTAGTTGGCCTGCCCCGCGCCGCCGAGCAGCCCGATGACGGAGGAGATCAGCACGATCCGGCCGCTGCGGGCGCGCAGCATGCCGCGCGAGGCGCGCTTGACGACCCGGAAGGTGCCGGTGAGGTTGGTGTCCACGACGGTCGCGAAGTCCTCTTCGGACATGCGCAGCAGCAGCTGGTCACGGGTGACGCCGGCGTTGGCGACGAGTACCTGGACCGCGCCGTGGGTGGCCTCGATCTCCTTGTAGGCCTGCTCCACCTGCTCCGGCTCGGTGATGTCGCACTTCACCGCCAGGCAGCCCAGCTCGGTGAGTTCGGCCGGGGGCTCCCCCGAGCGGTAGGTGTAGGCGACCTTGTCGCCGGCTTCGGCGAGGGACCGGGCGATGGCCAGGCCGATCCCGCGGTTTCCTCCGGTGACCAGTACCGAGCGGCTCAAGGGACCACCCTTTCTCCATGTCGAGTGCGGGCTCCACGCTATCGGGCGCGGCGGCGCGGCCGGGACGCGGTCCGGCACAGCCACTCCCCCCGCGACCTGTCGGGTTCCTACAGGGCGGAGTCTCTCCAAGGCCCTGGCACCGGGGCCCGCCGCACGGCATGATCGGCGGGGTCGCCGGGCGGCCCGCAGCAGGCGCCGCCCGCAGAAGCCGGCCGAGACCTCCAGGAGCTGCCCGTGCCCCCATCGATCGACGAGTCCTTCCTCGCGCTTCCGTTGCGCGCCCTCGCGGACGCTGCCCTGGCCCGGGCCAGGGCGCTCGGCGCCGATCATGCCGACTTCCGGTACGAGCGGGTGCGCAGTTCCGAACTGAACCTGCGGGACGCCCGGTTGTCCGGAGCGGACGACACCTCCGACAGCGGTTACGCGGTCCGGGTGCTGCACGGCGGAAGCTGGGGCTTCGCCGCCGGGCTCGAACCGACCATGGACGGCGCGGCACGGGTCGCGGGCCAGGCGGTGGCGATGGCGAAGCTCGCGGCGCGGGTGAGCGGCGCGTCCGGCGGGGGTGGCCGGGTGGAGCTGGCCGAGGAGCCCTCGCACGGGGAGCGGAGCTGGATCTCCTCCTACGAGGTCAACCCGTTCGACGTGCCGGTGGCCGAGCAGACCGAGCTGCTCGCGGACTGGTCGGCGCGGCTGCTGGCGGGCGAGGGCGTCACCCATGTGAACGCCCGGCTGTGGTCGGTGCAGGAGAACAAGTTCTACGCGGACACCGCGGGCACGGTGACCACCCAGCAGCGGGTACGGGTCGGCCCCGAGCTGACCGCCGTCTCGGTGGACTCCGCCACCGGGCTCTTCGACTCGATGCGGACGCTGGCGCCGCCCGCGGGGCGCGGCTTCGAGTACCTGACCGGCGACAGCTACGACTGGGCGTCGGAGCTGGCCGAGATGCCGGAGCTGCTGGCGCGGAAGATGACGGCGCCCTCGGTGGAGGCGGGAACGTACGACCTGGTGGTGGACCCGAGCAACCTGTGGCTGACCATTCACGAGTCGGTCGGCCACGCCACCGAGCTGGACCGGGCGCTGGGCTACGAGTCGGCCATGGCGGGCACCTCGTTCGCCACCTTCGACCAGCTGGGGACGCTCGCCTACGGTTCCCCAGCGATGAACGTCACCGGTGACCGCACCGTCGAACACGGTCTGGCCACCATCGGCTACGACGACGAGGGAGTGGCGGGCCAGTCCTGGGACCTCATCCGCGAGGGCGTCCTGGTCGGCTACCAGACGGACCGCGCGATGGCCGCCCGCCAGGGGCTGGGCCGTTCCACCGGCTGCGCCTTCGCCGACTCCCCCTCGAGCGTCCCCGTGCAGCGGATGGCCAACGTCTCCCTCAAGCCGGCGCCGGACGGGCCGGACACCGAGGAGCTGATCTCCCGGGTGGAGCGCGGCATCTACGCGGTGGGCAACAAGTCCTGGTCGATCGACATGCAGCGGTACAACTTCCAGTTCACGGCGCAGCGCTTCTTCCGGATCGAGAACGGCCGGCTCGCGGGGCAGCTCCGCGACGTCGCCTACCAGGCGACGACCACGGACTTCTGGGGCTCGATGGAGGCGGTCGGTGGGCCGCAGACCTATGTGCTCGGCGGCTCGTTCATGTGCGGCAAGGCGCAGCCGGGCCAGGTCGCGGCGGTTTCGCACGGCTGCCCCTCCGCGCTCTTCCGCGGTGTGCGCATCCTGAACACCGGCGAGGAGGCGGGCGCACGGTGAGCACGCGCGAGGAGCCGGGCGGGGGCCCGGCGCGGGCACGGCAGCACGACGGCGACCGACGACAGAGCAGGGTGGACGGGTGATGGGGATGACGGGCAGGACGACGGACCGGCCGCACGAGATCGTCGAGCGGGCGCTGGAGCTCTCCCGCGCGGACGGCACGGTGGCCATCGTGGAGGAGCGATCGAGCGTCAACCTGCGGTGGGCGGGTAACGCGCTGACCACCAACGGCGCCACCCAGGAACGCCGGGTGACGGTGATCGCGACGGTCGGCGGCGCCGAGGGCACGGCGGCGGGCGTGGTCTCCCGTTGGGGTGCGACCGCCGGCGAGCTGGAGTCGCTGGTGCGCGCCGCCGAGGACGCGGCGCGGGGCTCCGGGCCGATGGAGGACGCCCAGCCGCTCGCCGGGCCCGGTGCGGACAGCGGCGACTTCACCGCTCCCCCGCTGGTCACCTCGCCCCGGCTGTTCGACGGTTTCGCGACGGCGCTGGGCGAGACCTTCGCCACCGCGGCCTCCGGCGGGCGCGAGCTGTTCGGCTTCGCCTCCCACCAGTCGGTCTCCACCTACCTGGGCACCTCGGCCGGCGCCCGGCTGCGGCACGACCAGCCGATGGGCACCGTCGAGCTGAACGCGAAGTCCCCCGACCGCACCCGCTCGGCCTGGACCAACCAGGCCGCCGACGACTTCGCCGACGTGGACATCGCGGCGATGGACGCGGAGCTGGCACGCCGTCTGGGCTGGGCGGAACGCTCGGTGGAGCTGCCGGCCGGCCGGTACGAGACGCTGCTGCCGCCGGTGGCCGTGGCGGACCTCCAGATCTACCAGCACTGGATGGCCGACGCCCGGGACGCCGCGGAGGGCCGCACCCTCTTCAGCGCCCCCGGTGGGACCACCCGGATCGGCGAACGGCTGACCGAGCTGCCCTTCGACCTCTACAGCGACCCCGGCGCCCCGGGACTGACCGCGGCACCGTTCGTGATCTCCCACGCCTCCGGCGGGACGATCGGGCCGGGCTCCTCCGTCTTCGACAACGGGGTGCCGCTGCGCCGCAGCGACTGGATCAAGGACGGCACGCTGCGGGCCCTGCCCGCCTCCCGGTACGGCTCCGCGCTCACCGGCCTGCCCTCGGCACCACGCACCGACAACCTCGTACTGGACGCGGGCGGCACCCGTTCGCTGGAGGAGATGGTGGCCCGCACCGAGCGCGGGCTGCTGCTGACCAGCCTGTGGTACATACGCGAGGTGGACCCCAGGAACCTGCTGATGACGGGGCTGACCAGGGACGGTGTCTACCTGGTGGAGAACGGCGAGGTCACCGGGGCGGTCAACAACTTCCGGTTCAACGAGTCACCGCTGGAGGTGATCGCCCGCGCCACCGAGGCGGGCCGGACGGAGCGCTGCCTGTCCCGGGAGTGGACGGACTACTTCGGTCCGACCGCCATGCCGGCGCTGCGCGTCGAGGACTTCCACATGAGCTCGGTGAGCCAGGGAGTCTGAGCGGCGGCCCGGGAGCCGGAGCGGCCCGGCCGCGTAGAATCGCGCCCGACCGTTTCCGCTCACTCGACCGTCAGGACCGACAGTGACACGCCTCGGCGAATCCGTAGCACGCGCCAGCGCCCTTCTGGCGCAGGACCTCTCCTCCGACACCGTCGTGCGGGAGCTGCTGGAGGAGACCGGCGCGCGGCGCTATCTGGACCTGACGGACCTGAGCGCGGCCGAGCAGGCCGAGCTGATCGCGGCCCGCGCGGTGGACGTCCTTCCGTCGGTGGAACTGCTGACGGAACGGATCGAGACCGCGCGGGCCGAGGGCGGCCTGCACGTCAAGCTGGGCATCGACCCGACGGCCACCGAGGTCCATCTCGGTCACACCGTCCCGATGATCCAGCTCAGCCGGTTCCAGCGCATGGGTCACCGGGTGACGCTGATCATCGGCGACATCACCGCCAAGATCGGTGACCCGTCCGGGCGTTCGGCGGAACGCCCGCCGCTCACCGACGAGGACATCGCGCGCAACCTGGCGGGCTACCGCGCCCAGGTGAAGCCGTTCTTCAACTTCGAGCAGGTCTCGGTCCGCCACAACAGCGAGTGGCTGGCGGCCGTGACGCTGCCCCGGCTCATCGGCATCCTGGCCCAGGTGCCGGCGTCGGCGCTGCTGCAGCGCGACGACTTCCGCAAGCGGCTGGAGGCCGGGCACGGGCTGACCATGTCCGAGCTGATCTACCCGGTCGCGATGGCCATCGACTCCGCGGAGATCGACGCCGACATCGAGCTGGGCGGGGTGGACCAGCTGCTCAACATGCAGATGGGCCGCCGGGTGATGGAGGTCTACGGCCTGCGCCCGCAGCTGATCGCCACCAACCCGCTGATCGAGGGCACCGACGGGTCGGGCGCCAAGATGTCGAAGTCGCTGGGGAACGCGGTGTCGCTGACCGCGAGCGCCGAGGACGTCTTCGGCAAGATCATGTCGATTCCGGACCGGCTGATGGAGCCCTACCTGCGGGCGTGGACGGAGTGGACCGACGCTGAGATCTCGGCGGTGCTGGCCCGGGTCGGCGAACGCGCCGTGCACCCGATGGACCTCAAGCGCGTCCTCGCCGGCGAGATGGTCGCCGCCCTGCACGGCCTCGACGCGGCGATGGCAGCCCGCGCCGGCTTCGCGGCGCAGTTCTCACGGAAGAGCTTCACCGATGTGGAGACCCTGCCGGAGGTCGACCTGGCCGAGCACGGCGCGGACGGCGTCGCCACGGTGCTGACCAAGGTGCTGGAGTTCGCGCCCAGCGCCTCGGCCGCGCGGCGGCTGGCCAAGCAGAAGGCGCTGCGCCTGGTGGTGGAGCGCGAGGCCGACGGCCAAACGGCCGTGGTGCTGGCCGAGTCGGACGCGCTGCGGCCGCTGGCCGAGGTCGTCGACGAGCAGTTGGCCGGCGCCGGCGCCACCGGTGTCTACCTCAAGGCCGGGCGGAAGCTGGCACGGCTGCGCGACGCGGGCCGCGGGCTGTGACTCCGGGCCGGTGCCGCCCCCTCTGCCGGGGCGGCACCGGCCCGGAGTACCGTGGGGAAACCGGACGGCCCACACGTTCCGGGACGAAGCGGATGGTGACCCATGGTGCGATGGCGGCGCGAGCGCGCTGAGCAGACCGAGGTGTACCGGATCAGCGGTGTCCGGCGGAGCCTCACCGACGATGTCAACGCACGGCAGCGCCGGTACGCGATCGCGATGCTGGTGCGGACGGCCGCCGTACTGCTGACGGTGGTGCTCTGGGACGTCAGCCGCCCCCTGGCCTTCGTCACCCTGGCGCTCGGCACCCTGCTCCCCTACGTCGCGGTGATCATCGCCAACGCGGGCCGCGAAAACGCCGCGCCGCTGCCGCGGACCACCCTCGCCGGGCCGCAACGGCCCGCGCTGACCGCCCCCGCACCGGCCGACGACGGCGACGAGACCCGTACGACGACAAGGTGAACGGACCACCCGGCGGCGGGTGAAAACCTCGGATCAATCTCGCCGATCGGCTGCACCGAGCGGCTTGTCGCATGTCATACTGCAGAGGCGCTCCGTATCCCCCGTCGGAGCGACTGACCGACGCCGGGCGGCTCCCCCCGTGGCTGCCCGGCGTCGCCTTGCCCGCACGCGGCCCGGCGATCGTCCGCCGCCTGGTGTCGGCCGCACCCGTTTGCCCCCGCCACCACGTGGCGTGTTGGATGGGCCGGGTGAACGACCAGGTGATCTGTTCGGCCAAGGCCTGCCGCACCCCCGCACGCTGGGTGCTGGCCTGGAACAACCCCAAGCTCCACACTCCCGAGCGCCGCAAGACCTGGCTGGCGTGCGAGGAGCACCGCGAGTCGCTGTCGGCCTTCCTCGGTGCGCGCGACTTCCTCAAGGACGTGGTGCCGCTGGAGGAGTGGGAGGCGGCGCAGGCCGCCTCCGCCCAGGAGCGCCCCGACGCGGACTGAGCCGGCCGCCCCTGCCGGCCCGTGCGCCCGGTGGGGGGCTGGGCGTGGGCCGCGACGGTCAGCCGCCGATCGCTGACATGGGCCGCTGCGGCTGGAGGAACGAGGGGTCGTCCAGCCCGGAGCCCGCCTTCTTGCCCCACATGGCCGCGCGCCACAGCTCGGCGACGCGCTCGTCGTCGCTCCCCTCCTCACGCAGCGCCGCCCTGAGGTCGGTCTCCTCCCGGGCGAACAGGCAGTTGCGCACCTGTCCGTCGGCGGTGAGCCGGGTGCGGTCGCAGGCGTGGCAGAACGGTCTGGTCACCGAGCCGATCACCCCGACCCGGTAGGGGCCGCCGTCGACCAGCCAGCGTTCGGCCGGCGCCGAGCCCCGTTCGTTCGCCCCCTCGTCGGTGAGGGTGTGGCGGGTCCGCAGCGAGGCGAGGATGTCGGCGGCGGTGACCATGCCCTCGCGCTTCCAGCCGTGCTGGGCGTCGAGCGGCATCTGCTCGATGAACCGCAGCTCGTAGGCGTTCTCCATCGCCCACTCCAGCAGCTCCGGCGCTTCTTCCTCGTTGACGCCGCGCATCAGCACGGTGTTGACCTTGACCGGAGCCAGCCCGGCTTCCCGGGCCGCGGCCAGCCCGCGCAGCACGTCGTCGTGGCGCTTGCGGCGGGTCATCCGCCGGAAGACCTCAGGGTCGATGGTGTCCAGGGAGACGTTGATCCGGTCCAGGCCGGCGTCCCGGAGCGCCGGCGCCACGCGCTCCAGGCCGATGCCGTTGGTGGTGAGGGAGAGGTCGGGGCGGGGGTCGAGTTCGGCGCAGCGGGCCACGATGGAGACCAGGCCGGGCCGCAGCAGCGGTTCCCCGCCGGTGAACCGGACCTCGGTGACGCCGAGCCGGGTGACGGCGATCCGCACCAGCCGGACGATCTCGTCGTCCGTCAGCAGACTGGTCTTCTTCAGCCAGTCGAGCCCTTCCTCGGGCATGCAGTAGGTGCAGCGCAGGTTGCAGCGGTCGGTCAGGGAGACCCGCAGGTCCGTCGCGGTCCGGCCGTAGGTGTCGAGCAGCATGCTTACTCCTTTAGCCGTCCTTTCCACCGTACGTCGCAGGGTACGTCAGCGCGCTGACAGCCGGGGCGGGCGGCGGGGCCGACGGGCGGAGGCGGATCCCGAGGGGCGTGCGGAGGCGTGCGGCGCCGCAGCGGGCGTGCCGGTGCGGCGCCCGGGACACCGCGCGTGCCGGGTGGCGCGCTCCCGTCGGCAGACCGCACCGGAGGTGGCGTGCTCCCCCGCCCGCGACCTGCGGACGCGTCAGATACCTCACAGGTCGGCCGGGTGAACCGCCGTGGGCGGATGACCGAACTGTCGGCACCGGCCCGTATTCTCTGGGACCATGTCCGAAGACCACCTCTCAGTCACGGTTGACGTCCCTGCCCAGCAGTCCGCCAACACGCCCTGGCCACAGGGGTATCCGGACGGCTACGCGGTGGTCGACGTCGAGACCACCGGACTCTCCCGCGACGACCGCATCGTCTCCGCCGCCGTCTACCGGCTCAACTCGCGCGGCCAGGTGGAGGATCACTGGTACACCCTGGTCAACCCGCAGCGTGACCCGGGCCCCACGTGGATCCACGGGCTGACCGCCGAGGTGCTGGCGGACGCGCCCCTGTTCGCCGAGGTGGCCGAGGAGTTCGGCCGGCGGCTGGAGGGGCGTGTGCTGGTGGCGCACAACGCGGTCTTCGACTGGACGATGATCGCCCGCGAGTACGCACGCGCCGGGCACGTACCGCCGGTGCGGCAGCGGTTGTGCACCATCGCCCTGGCGAAGGAGCTGGGGCTGCCGCTGCCCAACCACCGTCTGGAGTCGCTGGTCGCCTACTTCGGTGTGCGTCAGGAGCGGGCCCACCACGCGCTGGACGACGCCAGGGTGCTGGCCGAGGCTTTCGCCCCGAGCCTGCACCGGGCCGCGCGGCAGGGGGTACGGCTGCCACTGCTGCTGTGCCGGCCGCTCACCGAGTTCAGCGACACCCCCGCGCCCGGCCTTCCCGTCTCCCGCAGGTCCGCCGGTTCCGGCGCGTGGCGCATGAGCCGCAAGCTGCCGCCGTGCCCCTATCCCAACCCGGGCCGCTACCGCCAGGGCGAGCCGCTGGCCCAGGGGATGCGAGTGGCGTTCTCGGGCGACACCTCGATCGAGCGGGAACTGCTGGAGGACCAGACGTGCGAGGCGGGCCTGCACGTGTCGTCCAGCGTCTCCGGCCGCACCAGCCTGCTGGTCACCAACGATCCCGACGCCGGCACCAGCAAGGTGGCCCGCGCCCGCCGGCACGGCACCCCGGTGGTGGACGAGGCGGCGTACACCCAGCTGCTGCGGGACGTGCTGCCCGCCGCGCGGCCGCCGTCCGACCCGGCACCGGGAGCATGAACCGCCTCCGGTAACGTCGGGTGCTGTGTACCGTGTGCTGCTGTCCCGGCAATGGGTGATGCTGACCCTCGTGTCGCTGCTGCTGATCCCGGCCTTCATCAAGGCTGGCAACTGGCAGTACGACCGTTACGGGCAGCGGGTGGAGCGCAATGAGCTGATCAAGGGCAACCTGGAGGCCGAGCCCGTCCCCATGACGGAGCTGGCGGCCCCCGGCCGGGCGCCCGACCCCGACGACCGCTACCGGACGGTGACCGCCTCCGGGTCGTACGACGCCGCCGGCGAGGTGGTCGTGCGGCAGCGCACCGGGAACCAGGACGGCGCGCTCGGCTACTACGTGCTGACACCCCTGACGCAGGACGACGGCCCGGTGGTCCTGGTCAACCGCGGCTGGGTGCGGGCCGGGTCGGACCCGACCCGGATGCCCGACGTTCCCGCACCGCCGGACGGCGAGGTGACGGTGAGCGGCCGGCTGATGGCCGACGAGACCCCCGAGACCACCGGTATCCGCGACCGCGGCGGCTTGCCCGAGGGCATGGTCATGATGATGAACAGCGGGCAGCGGGCGGAGGAGCTGGGCACGCCCGTGGTGGCCGGCCACCTGGAGCTGGCCGAGACCACCCCGGCGCCGGCCGGCGGGCCCGAGGACCAGCCGGAGCTGCTCTCCGCGCCGAACCACAGCGGGATCGGCGCCCATTTCGCCTACGCGTACCAGTGGTGGCTGTTCGCCGCCATGGTCCCGGTGGGCTGGGTGCTGCTGCTGCGTCGCGAGCTGGCCGACGCCCGCGAGGAGGGCCCGGGCGAGGCGCCGTCCACCGCTGGCGGCCCGGACGGGCCCGACGACCGGACCGGCACCACGGACGGGCACCCGACGGAAGCCGATACCGGCACCGCGAGCGCGGACGTGGCGGACACCGACACCGACACCGACGAGACGCGTTCCTCCGACGCGACGGCCGGCGAGGCGCCCGCCGTCAGATGACCCGGTCGGCCGAGTGGCGGGCGGACCGCAGCCTGACCTCGGCCGGCAACTTCTCCACCCCGGCGGAGCGCCGCGCGTTCTCCAGCGTCTGATCGCGCAGCGTACGGACGACCGAGCCCGGCCGGGCCTGCGGTGCGATCAGCAGCCCGACCCGGACGCGTGGTTCGGTACGGCGGCCGATCAGCGTGAACCGGGCCCGTTCGACCCCGGGCAGTGCCTCGGCCTCGGCCGACATCACGTCCTCCATGGCGCTGCCGTGCAGCAGGGCACCCGAGCCGTCGCCGCTGTCGACGACCACCTCCCGCAGGTGACGGCGGCGCAGCTGGGCCAGCAGCCACCACAGGGCGAGAAGCAGGATCAGGGCCAGCGCGCCGATGACCACCGGCCACCACCAGCTCTCCTCGCGCCACTGGACGCGGTCGGCCCGGCTCAGGGGTACCGAGTCGGGTCCCCGCCACGACCAGTTGGCGGGCAGGGTGACGCCCAGCCGGGACGGCAGGTCCAGCGCGACGGCCAGGGCGGCGCCGCCCAGCCCGATCAGCGCGACACCGGTCACGGCCAGCAGCACCCGGTTGACGGTTCTCAGCATCTGCAAGTCACCTCTGCCCTCGGCGGGCGTCTCGTGCGGGCCGGGCGGACGCCGTCCCCCATTCGCGGGTCAGCCCTTGCTGCCCGGCCGTCGTACCTGGACCGACAGCGAGGGGGGCCGTGCCAGCGACAGTTCGCGGACGGTGTGGTCGAGGACGGCGTCGAGGTCGCTGCGGACCTCGTCCAGATCACGGAAGTGCGCACGGGCGGCGACCCGCACGCGGGAGCGTCCCACGCGCACCCGGACCGCCTGGACACCGGAGATGTCCATCGCCCGGTCGCGGATGACCTGGGCGGCCGCGTTGCGCTCGATGGACGGGCGCAGCAAGTCGCTCTCCCGCCGCATCGGCAGCAGCCCGCGCAGTCCCGGGGTGAGGGCGAACAGCAGCAGCCACACTCCGGCCAGGACCAGTACGGCGGCGACGGCGATCACCCAGGGGTCGTCCAGGGTGCGTGTGGCGAGCTGGTCCG
The DNA here is from genome assembly GCF_004305975.1 of Streptomyces otsuchiensis. Classification (GTDB taxonomy): domain Bacteria; phylum Actinomycetota; class Actinomycetes; order Streptomycetales; family Streptomycetaceae; genus Streptomyces; species Streptomyces otsuchiensis. The sequence continues at coordinate 31,401 of NZ_BHZI01000008.1, read as the reverse complement.
CCAGCTCCGTGCGCCAGGCGGCGGCCCGGCGGTCGGCGCGGACCGCGACGACGTCGAAGAGCAGCAGGCCGCACGCGGCCAGCAGCACCAGTGCCACGGCTCCGGCGGGCAGCCGCCGCACGGACCAGAACCGCCCGGCCGGGCGTCCCCCGTCCGACGGCTCCGGTTCGTAGCGCGCAGTGGTGGCCGCGCGGCGCGATCCCATCTCCTCACCGTGCGGGGTGTGGTCCGGCGGATCGCCCGGGCCCGGTTCCCCGGGGAGCGTCCCGGGCTCGGCGGGCGGATGCTTCTCCAGGCTGGGTGAGGTGCCGGGCCCGGGCCCCGGTCCGGGGTCGCCGTGGCCCGGTCCGTAACCGCCGGGATCGCCGTGGCCGCCGTGGTGCGGCCCGCCGGCGGGCTCCGGGCCGTGGGGTGCGCGGTGGTCGTTCACCGGAGCCTCCCGTCGGGGCTGAGGTGCTCGGAGTGGAGCCGGCGGATGTCCACCGCCACATCGGTCGTCTCCATCCCGGCCAGTTCCAGCACGCGGCGGGAGACCTGGCGGCGGACGGCACCGCACTGGGCTCCGATGTCGGAGGGGTAGCCCAGCTCGACGGCGACCCGGACGTCTGCCAGGCCGCCGGTCCCGCCGGGACCGGGGTTCCGGCGGACCGAGACGCTGGCCTCGGGCTGGCCCCGCCCGGCCGCCCGGGGCGACCAGGGCGTCTCCATGGACGCGCTCACCGAGCGCAGCGCCTCCCGGGCCGCCTGGGCGGCCAGCTTGGCGACCACCCGCTCGGCGATCCGGGTGGCGCCTCGTTCGGCGGGCGGGACCGTCGGGGCGAGGGTGTCAGCGGAGTCGGTCATTGTCGCGGTTGCGCTCCCCCGGCCGGAAGAAGTCCCCCGGCTGTAGATCCCCGTCGGCGAACCGGCCGGCCACGAAGCCGACGGCGCCGAGGGCGGCGACCAGCAGAAAGGCCCCGAACCCGCCGAAGTACCCGGCGAATCCGAGTGCCATGCCGGCGATCAGACCGACGACGGCCATGCTCATCTTCCGCTCCTTCACTCACCGGGCCCGCAGGACCGGGATGTCTTCGTGCCCGCCGGCACCGCTCACTGGAGCGGGGGGCGGCTGGCCTCGTCCTCGGCCTCTTCCTCAAGGTCCTCGGGCAGCTTGACGTCGCCGACCGCGATGTTGACCTCGACCACCTCCAGGCCCGTCATCCGCTCCACGGCGGAGATGACGTTCTCGCGCACGGTGCGCGAGACCTCGGCGATGGAGACGCCGTACTCCACCACGATGTCGAGGTCGAGCGCGGTCTGCACCTCGCCGACCTCGGCCTTCACACCACGGGTGGCGGACTTGGCGCTGCCGGGCACCCGGTCGCGCACCGCGCCGAAGGTGCGGGCGAGCCCGCTGCCCATGGCGTGCACACCGACGACGTCGCGTGCGGCCAGTCCGGCGATCTTGGCGACCACACCGTCGGCGATGGTCGTCTTGCCTCGCGTCGCGGGGTCGCCGGTGCCGCGCCGGTTCGCCAGCGACTTGGTCCCCGACGCGTTCGCGTCGGTCGCGGTCTCGGTCGTGCTGTCGCTCACTGCGCCTCCTCGTTCCCCGGGTTCGGGCCGTTCGGGAACGGCCGTCGCCGCTGTTCGTGCCAGAGTAGACCCGCCTGGTCGGGGACTCGCGGACACCGCGCCGACCGGGTGAACGGGGCGCCCTGGCACCACGTCATAAGCAATGCTGTACCCAGCTTCGGCGACCTTGCACGGAACTCCTGCCGCCGGTCCCGAGCGATGACCCGCACCGCCGACACGCTCGACTCCCCGCCCGGGGAACCGGGTTGGGTGGTTCCGTGTCCCCGGCCAGGGCAGGAGCGGATCGGCGGTGGCGTGGGCCACGCGGGTGACGGCACGCGGCGGTGGGACGACACGACGACGAGAGGGTGCGGTGCGATGGTGACGCAGCGACTGGCGCAAGCCGTCCGGGAACAGCTCGGCCTGGGCCGATTGCTCCCGCTGGGCACCGGCGCGGAGCCGCTCTGGGTGACCGAGAGCGCCGCGGCGGGGGCGCTGCTGACCGACGCCCACGCCCTGCCCGGGCTGCGGGTCACGGCCCTGCGGATCGGTCTCGCGACGGACGGCTCACACGCCGGCCCGGCCGGTTGGGCCGTTGGCGTGGCGGAGGAGGAGCCATCGGGGCCGGCCGGTGACGCGCCGGGCCGGCACCCCGCCCGATCCGGCGGCCGCCCCTGGCCGCCGAGCGCCCTGCCGCCGGGCGCACCCCTGCGCCTGGCCGCGGAGTTCGCCACGCGCCCCGATGCCCCGCTGCCGGAACGGGCGTCCCGGCTGCGCGCCACGCTGGCCCGGTCGGCGCGTGAGCGGATCGGGCTGGATCTGCGGGAGATCGACCTGACCGTCTCAGGTCTGCTCGACGAGGAGGCGGGCCCGGAGAGCACGGGGATCGCGGACGCGGAGGTGGCGGCGGAGAGCGGGGCCGACGGCGCCCCGGCGCCCTCACGCGCCGCGGGCGACGACCACCTCACCGAACTGACGGCGTCCGTGCTGCGCGCGGTCCTGGAGGTACCGGGCGTGACCCGCCCGGCGGGGGTGCTGGGAGGCACCGGCCGGGCCGTCCGCGTGGACGACGACGGAGCCCGGCTGCAACTGGCGGTACGTCAGGACGCGCAGGTGCTGGACGTGGCGCACCGCGTGCGGCTGACCGCCATCGCGACCGCCGGGACCGACCGGGTGGCGGTACTGGTCACGGCGATCGACCCCGTCTGAACCGATCCGCGGACCGTTCCGGAGCCCCGGCGCCGGTCGACGTGCCGGGGGATCAACGGCCTCACCGGCGGTCCGGGCGCCCTTGTGGGTGCCGGATCCGCCGGTGAGGTCGTGGTGTGTCGTGCGGGCCGCTCGGTCAGGAGCGGCGCTCGCCCCGGCCGCCGCCGGTGCGGGTGGGGGCGCCGGACCGCCGGGCCTGGGCGGTGCGGCTGCGCCGGCCGCGCGAGGGAGCCTTGCGCTTCGGCTGCTCCACGACCGGGGCGGCGATGACGACGGGGACGCCCGAGGGCGCCTGGGCTCCGGTGATGCGGCTCAGCTCCGCCTCACCGGAGCGCACCCGCGCCGTGTGCGGGTTAATGCCCGCGTCGGCCATCAGGCGGGTCATCTCACGGCGCTGCTCGGGGAGGACCAGGGTGACGACCCGGCCGGACTCGCCGGCACGGGCGGTGCGCCCGCCGCGGTGCAGGTAGTCCTTGTGGTCGCTGGGCGGGTCGACGTTGACCACCAGGTCGAGGTTGTCGACGTGGATGCCCCGGGCGGCCACGTTGGTGGCCACCAGCACGGTGACATCGCCGGTCTTGAACTGCTCCAGCGTGCGGTTCCGCCGGGGCTGGGACTTGCCGCCGTGGAGCGCCGCGGCGCGCACGCCGCTCCGCAGGAGGTCCCGGGTGAGCCGGTCGACCGCGTGCTTGGTGTCCAGGAACATGATCACGCTGCCGTCGCGGGCACCGATCTCGATGGTGGTGGCGTGCTTGTCCGTGCCGTGGACGTGCAGTACGTGGTGCTCCATCGTGGTGACGGCGCCGGCCGAGGGGTCGACCGAGTGCACCACCGGGTCGTCGAGGTAGCGGCGCACCAGCAGGTCGACGTTACGGTCCAGCGTGGCGGAGAACAGCATCCGCTGGCCGTCGGGCCGCACCTGGTCGAGCAGGGCGGTGACCTGGGGCATGAAGCCCATGTCGGCCATCTGGTCGGCCTCGTCCAGGACGGTGATGTCGACCCGGCCGAGGCGGCAGTCGCCGCGCTCGATGAGGTCCTTCAGCCGCCCGGGGGTGGCGATCACGACCTCGGCGCCGCCGCGCAGGGCGGAGGCCTGCCGGCCGATGGACATGCCGCCGACGACGGTGGCCATCCGCAGCCGCAGCGGGGTGGCGTACGGGGTGAGCGCGTCGGTGACCTGCTGGGCCAGCTCGCGCGTCGGCACGAGCACCAGGGCCAGGGGCTCGCGGGGCTCGGCGCGGCGACCCGCCGTGCGGGCCAGCATCGCCAGGCCGAACGCCAGGGTCTTGCCCGAACCGGTGCGTCCGCGTCCCAGCACGTCACGGCCGGCGAGCGCGTTCGGGAGGGTCGCCGCCTGGATGGGGAAGGGCTCGACCACTCCCTGGGTGCCGAGCGCCGCGAGTAGCGGAGCGGGCATGTCCAGCTCGGCGAAGGCGCCGACGGCCGGCAGCGGGGGGGTGGAGGTGACGGGGAGCGCGAACTCTCCGCGCGGTGCCGGGCGGCGGCCGCGGCCGCCGCCGGAGCGGCTCGCGTTGTCGGGACGGCCTCCACCGGAACGGCGGGGGGCGCCACCGCGACCGGCGCCACTCCGGGCGCCGCCGCTGTTGCCGCCGGAGCGGGGGTTTCGGTCACGCGTACGTGCTGTGCGGTTCATGCAGAACCTTCCTCGATGCGGCACGTATCGAGGAATTCTCGGCAGCAGAGCGCCATGGGGAGAATCGCGAGTACGGGCCGAAGAATACGAAAACAATGAGGGAAGAAACGTGTCTTCCCCGCGCGAACGGCGGGCACAGGTGTCCGCCTGGGAAAGGCGGAGGGCTGAACCGGTGAACCGGAGCCGCATTCCTGTCCTGCCGCGCGGCACGGTGGCACTTCGCCACCGGCTGGGTCACCCGCTGGGCGCCCGGTGAATCCGCTGCGGCACGTGGAGGGCTCCACGTGGCAAACGAGCAGGGCCCGCGCCCTCAGGCGCGGGCCCGACCACGTCGTACGTGTCAGCCTCAGGCGGGGACGATGTTCTCCGCCTGCGGGCCCTTCTGGCCCTGGGTGACGTCGAAGTTAACCTTCTGGCCCTCGTGGAGCTCGCGGAAGCCCTGGGCGGCGATGTTCGAGTAGTGGGCGAAGACGTCAGCGCCGCCACCCTCCTGCTCGATGAAGCCGAAGCCCTTTTCCGCGTTGAACCACTTCACGGTGCCAGTAGCCATGTCATATCTCCTTCGGGGCGGTGCCCTGGGTCCGCACTGTGCGGGCCCAGCGTCGCCGTGATGATTGCCCCAACCGGATTGGACCGGAAAAAACAAAAGCGTTCTCATCGTTGAGAAACCGACGAGAGCGCTTGAAGCTCCTGGGAACCACAACTGCAACTGGGACTCAAGCTAGCACAGGGGGTGCCGCCATGTGCAACAGCGCCCTTGAATCCGGCGCCTCAGCCGTGAATACCGCGCGCGAGAAGACCTTTCTATCTCCTCCCGCGACAACAGATTTCCGGCCGTCCGCAGTGAAAGGTAATGCTCCGGCGGCGAGCGGTCATCGGCCCCGGTCGTCAGCCGTGTCCGTCACCCGGCCACGGGTCCGCCGGCGGAGGGGCCGTCCGAGCCGCCGGTCAGCCGGGCGTTGATGCGCCGCGCCTCCTCCAGCTGGTCCTCCAGGATGACGATCCGGCACGCCGCCTCAAGCGGGGTGCCCTGGTCGACGAGTTCGCGCGCCCGGGCGGCGATCTTCAGCTGGTAACGGGAGTAGCGGCGGTGGCCGCCCCCCGAGCGCAGCGGGGTGATGAGGCGGGCTTCGCCGACGGCCCGCAGGAAGGCGGGGGTGGCGCCCAGGATCTCCGCGGCGCGACCCATGGTGTAGGCGGGGTAGTCGTCGTCGTCGAGACGACCGAGGGACTTCTCTGCGGTCACATGCACCTCTGCTCGGGGGGATGCGCCGGACCCGCTCCGCACCGCCGCACTGTCGCGGTCCCACCGGCTGGACGCCCGGAACCGACCGCCCGAGACTAACCAGGACAGATCCGCATGTCTACTCCCGCCATGACAGATATCCTGCGCGGAAGACGGCGGTCTTCCGTAGCCCACCCGGCGTTCACCCCTCCGCGGCACCCACTCGCTCACGCACTTTCCCGCACCGAATCCGGGCCGGCACATCCGGGCGGGTCGCTGCCCGCCCGGGCGTGCCTCTCGACGACCGGCTCTCGTCAGTCGCTCTCCCCCAGCAGGTCCCGCAGCCGGCGCGCTTGGGAGGCGCGCTCGGCCGCACGCTGCTGGTCGTAGTCGTTGACCGTCGCCGCGCGCAGCAGCGCCTTGGTCTCGATGACGGCGTCACGGGGGGCGGCCAGCAGGGCGGCGACGAGGTCGGCCGCGGCGGAGTCGAGGTCGGCCGCGGGCACCACCAGATTGGCGAGGCCGACGCGCTCGGCCTCCTCGGCGTGGACGGTGCGCCCTGTGGCGCAGATCTCCAACGCCCTGGCGTAGCCGACGAGCGCTACCAGGGGGTGGGTGCCGGTCAGGTCGGGCACCAGTCCGAGAGTGGTCTCGCGCATGGCGAACTCGGCGTCGTCGGAGCAGATCCGCAGGTCGCAGGCGAGCGCCAGCTGGAAGCCGGCGCCGATGGCGTGACCCTGGACGGTGGCCACGGTGATCAGGTCGTTCCGCCGCCACCAGGTGAAGGCCCCCTGGAAACCCTGGATGTACGCGTCGAGTTCGGCGTCGGGGGTGCGGGCGAGCGCGGGGAAGGACAGTTCGCCGGGGATGCCGTCGGGCGTGAAGGCGCGGCGGTCGAGGCCGGCGGAGAAGGACGGGCCCTCGGCGCGCAGCAGCACCACCCGGACGGAACCGGGCAGTACGGACCCCGCCTCCGCGAGGGCTCGCCACATGGCGGGGGTCTGGGCGTTGCGCTTGTCCCCACGGGTGAGGGTGACCGTCGCGACGGCGTCGTCGACGGTGACCCTCACTCCGTCCTGGTCGAGCAGGCTCATGAGCCCCTCCGAACGTTACTCGGCGGTAATAACATCTGCAGAGTAACGGTCGGACGGGCGTGGCTCCAGCGAGCCGGGGGTCAGGCCGCTGTGGCCCGCTTTCCCCGCGTCGCGCCCCCGCGGCCGCGCAGGGTCACCTCGGACTCGCTGAGCATCCGGTGCACGAACCCGTACGACCGGCCGGTTTCCTCGGCCAGCGCACGGATGCTCGCGCCTGATTCGTATTTCCGCTTGAGGTCTGCCGCGAGCTTTTCGCGCGCGGCGCCGGTTACCCGGCTTCCCTTCTTCAGAGTCTCGGCCACCCGTGCCTCCTCAAGGAAGTGCGCTCTGGAACTCTCATGATCACCCCTAACCCGCTTCCTGGCCACCCATTCGGCGAGGTCGGTGCAGGGCGGCGGAGGCCGCGAAGCCCCGGCGGAGCGCGTCACGGAGCGCCGCCGGGCGGGGCGGGGTGGCGGCTCCGGGCGGCCAAGATCGCGGAAGCGGCAGGTCAGCGGCGCGGGGCGGCCACGGCGCCCGGAGCGCCGCCGGGCGGGCACGAGCACGTGTCGTCGGCCCGGCGCCGGGCCGACGCACACGGAAACCTCACCCGGACGACGGACCTTCACTGGGCCGGATGATCGTCCCCGTGCGGTATCCACCCGCCCGCCGGCCCCCGTCGCCGTGCCACGCCGGGCCAGCGGGCCCTACGGGCACGCCCGCAGGCGTCAAGCGAGTGCGGGCCGCGGGCGTCAGGCCAGGGCGACCAGGTCGGCGTAGTCGGCGCTCCAGAGGTCCTCGACACCGTCGGGCAGCAGGATGATCCGCTCCGGTTCGAGCGCGTCGACCGCGCCCTCGTCGTGCGTCACCAGGACCACGGCGCCGGTGAAGGTGTGCAGCGCGCCGAGGATCTCCTCGCGGCTGGCCGGGTCGAGGTTGTTGGTCGGCTCGTCCAGCAGCAGCACGTTGGCCGAGGAGACGACCAGGGTGGCCAGCGCCAGCCGGGTCTTCTCGCCGCCGGAGAGCACCCCGGCCGGCTTGTCGACGTCGTCGCCGGAGAAGAGGAACGAGCCGAGCGTCTTGCGGATCGCGACCAGGTCCATGTCCGGCGCGGCGGACCGCATGTTCTCCAGGACGGTGCGGTCCGGGTCGAGCGTCTCGTGCTCCTGCGCGTAGTAGCCGAGCTTCAGCCCGTGGCCCGGGGTGACCTGGCCGGTGTCGGGCGGCTCGATGCCCGCGAGCATCCGCAGCAGGGTGGTCTTGCCCGCGCCGTTCAGGCCGAGGATGACCACGCGTGAGCCGCGGTCGATCGCGAGGCCGACGTCCGTGAAGATCTCCAGCGAGCCATAGGACTTCGACAGCGCCTCGGCGGTCAGCGGGGTCTTGCCGCACGGCGCCGGGTCCGGGAAGCGCAGCTTGGCGACCTTGTCCGAGCGGCGCTCGTCCTCCAGTCCGGCCAGCAGCCGGTCGGCGCGCTTGGCCATGTTCTGCGCGGCGGTCGCCTTGGTCGCCTTGGCCCGCATCTTGTCGGCCTGGGAGTGCAGCGCGGCGGCCTTCTTCTCGGCGTTGGCCCGCTCCCGGCGCCTGCGCCGCTCGTCGGCCTCCCGCTGGGTCAGGTACTGCTTCCAGCCCATGTTGTAGATGTCGATGCGCGAGCGGTTGGCGTCCAGGTAGAACACCTTGTTGACGACCGTCTCCACGAGGTCGATGTCGTGGGAGATGACGATCAGGCCGCCGCGGAAGGTCCGCAGGAAGTCGCGCAGCCAGGCGACGGAGTCGGCGTCCAGGTGGTTGGTCGGCTCGTCCAGCAGCAGGGTGTCGGCGTCGGAGAAGAGGATGCGCGCGAGTTCCACGCGCCGGCGCTGACCACCGGAGAGGGTGTGGAGCGGCTGTCCCAGCACCCGCTCGGGCAGGCCGAGACTGGCGGCGATCGTCGCGGCCTCGGCCTCGGCGGCGTAGCCGCCCTTGGTGAGGAACTCGGTCTCCAGCCGCTCGTACTTCTTCATCGCCTTGTCGCGGGTGGCGCCCTTGCCGTTCGCCATCCGGTCCTCGTTCTCGCGCATGCGGCGGATCACGCTGTCCAGGCCGCGGGCGGACAGGATGCGGTCGCGGGCGAGGCTGTCGAGGTCCCCGGTGCGCGGGTCCTGCGGAAGGTAGCCGACCTCGCCGCCGCGGGTGATGGTGCCGCCGGCGGGGACGCCCTCCCCGGCCAGGCACTTGGTGAGGGTGGTCTTCCCGGCGCCGTTGCGGCCGACCAGGCCGACGCGGTCACCGGCGGCGATACGGAAGGTGGCGGACTCGATCAGGACGCGGGCGCCGGCGCGCAGCTCCACGGCAGAGGCGGCGATCATGGACATTCTCCAGGCGGGGTGAACGGGCGGGTTGGACGGTGGAGAGGGCGGCCGGTGGCCGCGCCTGACGCCCGCCCGCTAGTGCGTGAGAAACAGAATGTCCATGCGGGCCAGTCTACGGGCCGGGGCAACCGCTTTTCGCCGGGCGGCGGAAGCGACGGCCGTGGCCGCGTCCCGCCCCCCGTACCGCCCGGCTGAGTGGGAGGTACGGGGCACGACGGACGGGGACACGCGCGCCGGACGGGACGGGGACGCGCCCGGGACGACCGGCCTGCCTCACCCCTCCCCGGTGTGCACCTGGAACGCCGCCCGGCGCACCACGCGGGCCAGCACCGGGTCCGGGTGCTCAGCAGCGAGCGCCACCAGCACCTGCACGGTGCGGGGATGCCCGGTGGCCCGGACCTCGGCGAGGAGCCGGGTCATCGAGTCATGACCGGAGGACTCCAGGTGCTCCACGAGCAGCCGGCCCTCGCCGTGGTCGGAGACGGCGGCCGCGGTGTCCACCCACAGCCACGTCGCCTCCTCGCGGGTGAGGACGCCGGAGGCGTCGGCGGCCAGGTCCTCGGGGTCGGCCCCGTCGTGCTCGGCGAGCCAGAGCAGGGCGTAGGGCCGCAGCGTGGTCTCGCCCGCGGCCGCACGGACGGCCGTCTCGGCGGGGGCGCCGACCACGCGCAGCGCCTCGAAGGCGAGCGCCCGGATCAGCGCGTCCTCACCGCGGGCGGCGGTGAGCAACTCGGTGACGGCGGGGCCGGTGGTGCGGGCGGCGAGCCAGGCCCGGTACTCGTCGCGGGCCGGTCCGGGGGTGAGCCGGACGCAGCCGCGCAGCATGTCCTCCGCGCTCTGCTCGATGTTGCCCGCCGGGCTCTGCGCCGCGACACAGATCTGTTCGAGCTTGACCCACACCGCCCAGTTGCCGAGGGGGGTGAGGACGGCCTGGCCGTCCTCACCGGGGTCGTGGCAGCGGGTCAGGGCGCCGACGCCGGCGAAGCCGTCGAGGGCCCAGCCGAGCAGTTCGGCCAGTTGCTCCGCGGTGGGCGACGGCCCGGTGTCGGCACCACCGCCCGCGTCCCGCTCAGCACGCTCGGCGCGCAGCTCGTCGATCCGCTTGGTGAGCAGTTCGAGCAGCACCGGTTCGGTGACCGGCCCCGCCGACAGGTGCATCACCGAGAGGAACTGGGGCGCGGCGACGATCGCCTCGCCCACGAGGGCGGGGTCGGCGCCGGGTGGCGCCGGGTGGGCCAGGGACCAGGCGTCGAACAGCGCGACCCAGCCGCGCAGTACCGCCGAGTCGTCGCGGTCCCAGGCGCGCAGCCGCCAGCCTGCCCGCACGGTGTCGTCGTGGATCTCCACCAGGCCGGCCAGACGGGCGCGGTCCCAGTGGGTCTGGAGCTGGTCGGGGGGCATCCGGAGGTCGGCGGCGGCCCGTTCCGGGCCGGGTGCGCCGCCGGGTTCACCGGACGGCGCGGCGGGCGCGAGCGGGGAGTGGCCGACGGCCACGGCCCAGCGGGCGGCGCGTACGGCCTCGCCCAGCGCGGCGCGTGCCTGCCGGGCGAGCCCGTCACGAGGTGTCAGGGCAGCGGGTGGCCTGGGGGCCGGACGGGAGCGGCCCTGCGCCACGGAGCGGTGGGCCGTCGCGATGGCCGTCCTGGGGACGGAACGCAGTCTGGTGTCTCGCGGGGTACGGGACGTCACGGAAACAGTGTTCCTGGTGCCCCTCCGATTCCCCAAACCGCACCCCCTGTTGGCGGGAACGGACGAGGTCGGCGGGACGCCCGGGAGCGGTGGTGCGCCACCGGCGGCCGGATCCCGACGCCCGCCCCGGTCACGCCAGGGGGGTGACGAACCGGCGCAGCGCCTCCTCGTAGCTTTCGGGGTCGGCGTTCCACATCGCGGCGTGGCCGGCGCGGCGGGCGACATGGGTGACGACGCTCTCCGGGTGCCGGGCGGCGAGGTCCCGGGAGGGTTCCCAGGGTGCGATGTGGTCGTCCGGGCCGTGGGCGATGAGGACCGGCAGTGTCGCGCCGGAGGGCCGCAGCGGGAGCAGGGGCGGGGTGTCCGGTCCGAGCCGGGCGGCGCCCTCGGCCGCGCGGACGGCCAGCGGCAGCAGCGGGCCGCGGGCGCCGCGTTCGGCGGCGAGCGCACGCGTGGTGGAGTCGCGGCGCAGCACCGGGGAGTCCAGGACGAGCCCGGCGATCCGGCGGCGCAGCGGCGACGCGGTGGCGGTGTGGAGGGCCATGGTGGCGCCGACGGACCAGCCCAGCAGCAGCACGCGGCGGGCACCGTATCCGGCGGCGTGGCGCAGCGCGGCGTCGGCGTCCCGCCACTCGGTGGCGCCGAGGCGGGAGAGGCGGTCGCGTGGGCCGCGGGTGCCGGGGTCTCCCCGGTAGCTGGGGATCAGCACGGGGAAGCCCTGGCCGGTGAGGAACGGCAGGAGGTTCATGGGCGCTTCGCGGGTGGCGCCGAGGCCGTGCAGGGCGATGACCCACAGGTCGCGCTCTCCGGGGACGAACCAGGCGGGCAGGGGGCCGAGTTCGGACGGAATGCTGATGTCGGCGAAGTCGATGCCCAGGGCGCCGCGGGGGTCACCGGTGTAGAGCTGCGGCGTGAGGCGGACGCGGTCGCCGGGGGCGGGCGGGGCTCCGCTGAGGCGCAGCAGCCGCCGGCGGGGAGTGCCGGTGGTTCCGGAGTCCGCTTCGGGCGGGCCGAGTTCGGCGCGTCCGGACGGCCAGGTGACGGCGTAGCGGCCGGGCGGCAGCGGGTCGGGGGTCCGGGTGAAGGTGACGTGGCCGTGGTCGCCGCTGACCACGGTCCGCACGCTGCGGCGGAACCCGGCGGGCACCGGGGGGTCGGCGCCGGGGCGGAGGGCGGACTTCCCGGCGTACCGGCCGGCGGCGAGTATCGCCGCGCCGGTGCCGAGCAGGGCGGTGGCGGTCGTGGCCGCCGCGGTGCGTGCGCGCATGTGCTCCACCATGACGCTCGGCTCTCCGGGGAGCGAGTGGGCGCGCGCGGCCGGGTGAGATTCAGGTCACGGCCGGGGCGAAGGTGGTGACAGCCGACTGTGGTCGCGTCACTCGGGGTGAGCGTGGACGGGTGGCGAGGGCTGGCCGTAGCCGCGCAGCCGGGCGGTGGCCTCGTCCAGCTCGGCTCCGCTCAGCACGCTGGGCGGCGGGCCGGGGACGGAGGCGGCGGTGAGCCAGACCCGGCACATCCACTCCAGCTGGGCGGTGCGCTCGTATGCCTGGTCCAGTCCGCCGTCGCCGGTTCCGTAGGTGACGGCTCCGTGGTTGCGCAGCAGGCAGCCGGTGCGGTCGCGGAGCGCGGCCACGACGTGCGCGGCCAGCGCCTCGCTGCCGTAGAGCGCGTAGGGGGCGACGCGGACGGGCCCGCCGAGCAGGGCGGTGACGTAGTGGACCGGCGGCACCTCGTCGACGAGCAGGGAGACGGCGGTGGCGTGCACGGCGTGGGTGTGGACGACGGCGGTGGCGGCGGTGTGCCGGTAGACCGCGAGATGCAGCGGGAGTTCGCTGGTGGGGGCGAGGGTTCCGGCCACGCGGGTGCCGTCGGTGCGAACGGCGAGAAGGTCATCGGGGCGGAGGCGGTCGTAGGGGACGCCGGTGGGGGTGATCAGCACGGTGTCGCCGACTCGTACCGAGAGGTTGCCGGAGGTGCCGACGACGAGGCCGTCGGTGACGGTGCGGCGGGCGGCCTCCAGCAGCGCGCGCCAGGCGTGGGCCAGCGCCGGTGGGTGCTCCGGCGCGTGCGGCGGGCCGGTGTCGTCACGGGGCGCGGTGCCGGGGGTGCGGGGGCCGTCGATTGCCATGGGCGGACGGTAGCGGACGGGCGGCGGGTGTCGCCGCCCGCGGGGGCCGGGCCGTGTGGCCCGGCCCCCTGTCGGCCGCGTGGGCCGGTCGTGAGCGGGTGGGTCAGTCGCGCTTGCCGGCCGTTCGGCGGCGCAGGAGCATCAGGGCTCCGCCGCCGACGAGCGCGGCGGCGCAGGCGGCCACGACGGGCGTGGTGGCGCTACCGCCGGTCGCCGCGAGGTCGGGGGTCTTGGTCTCGACCTCCTCGCCGCCCCCGGTCTGCGGGGTCTTGCCCTCGGGCTCGGGCTCCGGCTCGGGTTCGGGCTTCGGCTCGGGCTCCTGGACGGCTGGGCTCTCGCAGCTGGCGGCGGCGAGGGTGACGACGCCGTCGACCTCGGCGACGTTCAGGTTGAGGGGGTTGACGGAGACGGCCAGTTCCAGGGCGGTGGCCGCGGCGGTGCTGTCGGTGGTCTCCCGGTGCGAGAGGTCGAGCCGGACCTCGCCGACGCCGGGCACGTTGACGGCGGTGGTGCCGCCCGCGGTGAGGGTGACGGTCTGGCCGAGGACGGTGACCGGGCCGACGATTCCGGCCTCGGCCTCCGGCTGTTCGCCGGCGGTGCAGGTGGCGCGGGCGGTGACCGCCTCCACTTCGATCACGGAGAGCAGCGGCAGTCCGGGGACGTGGACGGACGCCTTGGCGATCTCGACCTCGCCCTCGGCCGTCTCCTCGTCGACGCCGGCGCGTGCGGAGGCGACGTCGGCGCGCAGCAGGTGGAAGGGGCGACCCTGGTCGACGCCGTCGAGGGTGGCGGTCAGTGCCGTCTTCTCGGCGGCTTCCCGCTCCCCCTCGGGAGCGTGGACCTCGTTGAGCGTGGCACTCAGCGGCAGTTCGACGGTCTTGTTCAGCAGCGCGACGTCCAGGCCGGCCCGGAGCACCGCGGCGCTCGCCTTGCCCTGATCGCCCCGCTCCTCCCCGTCGCCGCCGGTGGCGGCGGCCGGGGCGGCGCTCCCGAGCAGGAGTGCGGTGGTGAGCAGCGCCGCCGCCCGGCGTGGGCCGGACCGGCGGAAGGCAGAGTTGTACACGGGTGGAACCCCCACGGAAAAAGGTGATGCCGCCGCTGCGCGCCGGTGGGACACCGGCGTGACGGCGGCTGGGACCTGGCCATCCTTGGCGCCCGTACGGGTGAATGTGGGTGTTCCTGACGGGCTTCACCCGTACGGGCATATGCCGTCAGGGTGTGCGATTAGCCGAGGCCGCCTCCGCGAGCAGGGACGCGGGGCGGGCCGCCCCGCCCCGAGGAGCGGGGGCCGGGACGGCGCGCGAGGTCTCGCCGGGCGCCGGTGGGCGCACCTCGGGGAGAGCGCGAACGAGGGCCACGCTCCGCCGGCCGGGGGGCGCCCGCAGGCGCGCTCAGGCCACGACGCGCCCGCGCAGCACCACGCGCCGGGGCGCGGCGAGCACACGGACGTCGCGCCGGGGGTCGTCCTCGTAGACCACCAGGTCGGCCGGGGCACCCTCAGTCAGCCCGGGGCGGCCCAGCCAGGCGCGCCCGCCCCAGGACGCCGCCGCGACCACGTCCGGGGCGGGAATGCCCGCCCGGACGAGTTCGGCGATCTCCTCGGCGATCAGTCCGTGCGCGATGGTGCCCCCGGCGTCGGTGCCGGGGTAGACGGGGACGCCGGCCTCCCAGGCGGCCCGGACGGTGGCGTGGCGCCCCTCGTGGAGGCGCCGCATATGGGCGGCCCAGCGCGGGAACTTGGCCTCGCCCGCCGCCGCGAGCTGCGGGAAGGTCGCGATGTTGACCAGCGTGGGGACGATGGCGACGCCCTGTTCGGCGAAGAGCGGGATGGTCCGCTCACTGAGCCCGGTGGCGTGCTCCACGCAGTCCACCCCGGCGGCGAGCAGGTCGGGCAGCGACTCCTCGGAGAAGCAGTGGGCGGTGACGCGGGCGCCCTCCTCGTGGGCGGCGGCGATCGCCTCCCGGAGCGCGTCGGCGGGCCAGCACGGCGCGAGGTCGCCCCGGTCGCGGTCGATCCAGTCGCCGACGAGCTTGACCCAGCCGTCTCCGGCGCGCGCCTCCCGGCGGACGTACTCGGGCAGTTCCGCGGGCTCGATCTCATGGCCGTAGTTGCGGATGTAACGGCGGGGGCGGGCGATGTGACGGCCGGCGCGCACCACCCGGGGCAGGTCCTCGCGGTCGTCGATCCAGCGCGTGTCGGAGGGCGAGCCGGCGTCGCGGAGCAGCAGCGCCCCGGCCTCGCGCTCGATGACGGCCTGCTTCTCCGCCGCGGCGGCGTCGATGGCGCCGTGGCCGTCGAGGCCGATGTGGCAGTGGGCGTCGATGAGCCCGGGCAGCGCCCATCCGGTGACGGTGACCGCGTCGTCCGCGCCGGCGGTGGGGCGGGTGAGGCTGACCCGGCCGTCGACGGCCCACAGCTCGTCGAGTACGTCCTCGGGTCCGGGGCCGGTCAGCACGCGGCCCCGGATGTGCAGTACCGGTCGCTCCAGGCGGGAAGTCATGGCGGCAGGCTACGAGTTCCGCGCTCGCGGCGCACCGGTCGGCGCCGGGATTCTTCGGGGATTCCACGCGGGGATTCTGCGGGAGACGATCTCACCAGAATTCTCATCCGCCACACGAGGCTAGCCGCCCATCTGCTGCTGCCCCGATCGTGGAAGGCTAAACAAAACGTATTCGGTTTCACCGGATCAACGATTGGCGGTTGCAGATGTCGGTGACGTTACGGATCTGTGACCAAGCCAACACCGTGCCCGATCTGCACGGGAATGTCACCACAAAAGCCGCAGAACGAGCCGGTTTGAGGTCGGTTTCACCGGGTTCCCCGTAGCATGGATCGAGCGCTGTGTGAACCGCGCCTGGCGATGCAATCTTCCCATTTGCTGGGTAAATTCGATAGACATGACCTCCGCACAAGCAGACCATGCACGTGCCCCCAGTAAAAGCGCAGAAAAGCCCGAAGGATTGAAGCTCGACTATCCACGACTGGAGGACGGCGCGGCGCTCTGGCGCATCGCGCGCGACTCCCGGGTTCTCGACCTCAACTCCTCCTACAGCTACCTGCTGTGGTGCCGCGACCACAGTGCCACGTCGATCGTGGCACGGGACGCGGACGGGTCCCCCGTCGGGTTCGTCACCGGCTATCTGCGCCCGCAGGATCAGCGCACCCTCTTCGTCTGGCAGGTCGCCGTCGACCACAGCCAGCGCGGACGCGGGCTGGCCGCGGCAATGCTCGGCGCACTGGTCGACCGCACCGCGGAGGAACTGGACGTGGCGTTCGTGGAGACCACGGTCACCCCGGACAACACCCCGTCGAACCGGCTGTTCACCTCCTTCGCCGAACGGCGCGGCGCCCCGATGCGCAGCGACACGCTGTTCGACCCCGACGTGTTCCCCGAGAGCGGCCACGAGCCCGAGGTCCTCCACCGGATCGGACCCGTCGACGGTCACTGACGCACCACCGCGCACCACCGACCGGACCGCCTCCGCACCACGCACCGCGCCGCAGCACCGGACGACGACGTACCGGGCAGCGCCGCGCCGGCTCCACGTTCGGACCACCCCGTACCGCACCCCGCCGCGCAGCGCGACGTCCACCGGAGGCCGACGCGCCGGTCCCCGCAGCACCTCGCCGGGCGCCCCCGGCACGCAACCGCCCGCACCGAGTCCCAGGAGAGAACGCCGTGACGATCACCCAGCCCGACCTCAGTGTCTTCGAGACCGTCGAGTCGGAAGTACGCAGCTACTGCCGCGGTTGGCCCGCGATCTTCGACCAGGCGCGGGGCAGCTACCTCTTCGACGAGGACGGCCACCGCTACCTCGACTTCTTCGCGGGCGCGGGGTCACTCAACTACGGTCACAACAACCCCGTGCTGAAACGGGCGCTCCTGGACTACCTGGAGCGCGACGGCATCACCCACGGCCTGGACATGTCGACGACCGCCAAGCGGGCGTTCCTGGAGACCTTCCGGGACGTCATCCTGCGGCCCCGCGACATGGACCACAAGGTGATGTTCCCCGGGCCGACCGGCACCAACGCGGTGGAGTCGGCGCTGAAGCTGGCCCGCAAGGTCAAGGGCCGGGAGTCGATCGTCTCCTTCACCAACGCCTTCCACGGCATGTCGCTGGGCTCCCTGGCGGTGACCGGCAACGCCTTCAAGCGGGCCGGCGCCGGCATCCCACTGGTGCACGGCACCCCGATGCCGTTCGACGACTACCTCGACGGCCGCACCCCGGACTTCATCTGGTTCGAGCGGCTGCTGGAGGACTCCGGTTCCGGGCTGAACCAGCCCGCCGCCGTGATCGTCGAGACGGTCCAGGGCGAGGGCGGCATCAACGTCGCGCGCGCCGAGTGGCTGCGTGCGCTGGCCGACCTGTGCAAGCGCTACGACATGCTGCTGATCGTCGACGACATCCAGATGGGATGCGGCCGCACCGGTGCCTTCTTCTCCTTCGAGGAGGCGGGCATCTCGCCGGACATCATCACCGTCTCGAAGTCCATCAGCGGCTACGGACTGCCCCTGGCGCTCACGCTGTTCAAGCCGGAGCTGGACGTCTGGGAGCCGGGCGAGCACAACGGCACCTTCCGCGGCAACAACCCGGCGTTCGTGACCGCCGCCGCCGCGCTGGACGCCTACTGGCACGACGGCCAGATGGAGAAGCAGACGATGGCCCGCGGTGAGCAGGTCGAGGCCGCGATGGCCGGCATCGTCCGCGAGAACCCGGACAGCGGCGCCCACTTCCGTGGCCGTGGCCTGGTCTGGGGCATGGAGTTCCCCGACAAGGAGCGCGCCAACAAGATCTGCAAGCGCGCCTTCGACCTCGGGCTGCTGATCGAGTCCTCCGGCCCGGAGAGCGAGGTCGTCAAGCTGCTGCCGGCGCTGACCATCTCACCCGGGGAGCTGGACGAGGGTCTGCGCATCCTGGCACGCGCCGTCCGCGAGACCGCCTGACGCGCCGTCGGGTCGGCGGATCCCCACGGTCCGCCGGCCCCCGATCCGGCCACTCCGGCGCACGCGCAGGGCGTGCGCCGGTGAACCCAACGTAACGACCGCGCAACCGTCCGATGGAGAAGTGCGGGAGACGTAACCTCCCGCCACTTGCCGGACGGCTCGCAGGAAGGCACCGTGAAGAAGTGATCGTCCGTTCTCTGAGCGAGATCGAAGGCACCGACCGGGACGTGAAGTCGGCTTCCGGCACCTGGCGCAGCAAGCGCCTCGTCCTGGCCAAGGAGCGTGTCGGGTTCTCGCTGCACGAAACGGTGCTCTACGCGGGCACCGAGACCTCGATGTGGTACGCCAACCACATCGAAGCGGTGCTCTGTGTCGATGGTGAGGCGGAACTCACCAACGACGAGACCGGGGAGGTCCACTGGATCAGCCCCGGGACCATGTATCTGCTGAACGGCCATGAGAAGCACACACTGCGTCCCAAGACCGATTTCCGCGTGGTCTGCGTCTTCAACCCCCCGGTGACCGGGCGGGAGGACCACGACGAGAACGGCGTCTATCCGCTGCTCACGGAGCCCGCGGAGGACTGAGCAAGCCGGGGCCCCGGGCCTGAGCCGGGGGGTGCGCTGACGCGTACCCCCCGGCTCAGGCCTACCGGTCATCACCCGGTCCGCCGGTCGGAAGCCACCGCCCGGCGGCCGTGGTGAGTGTCGGGGCCTATCCATTCGGGGCGTGACGACCGAGAGGAGATGGCAGCACCATGACGACCGCACCCGCGCAGATCGCCGACCTGTACCCCACACGCGGCGACTCCGAAATGATCACCAAGCGCCAGGACCCGGTGGTCTGGTCCGAGCCCGGTGCGGCTGGACCGATGCCCGCGGCCGAACTGGCCGCTTTCGAACGCGACGGCTTCCTGGCCGTCGAGGAACTGATCGGCGACGACGAGGTGGGCCTGTACCACCGCGAGCTGGACCGTCTGACCACGGATTCCGCGATCAAGGCGGACCCCCGCTCGATCGTCGAGCCGAAGTCACAGCAGATCAGGACCGTCTTCGAGGTACACCGCATCAGTGAGGTGTTCGCGAGGCTGGTCCGCGACCCACGGCTGGCCGACCGGGCCCGCCAGATCCTGGGCTCGGACGTGTACGTCCACCAGAGCCGGATCAACGTGAAGCCGGGCTTCGGAGCCTCCGGTTTCTACTGGCACTCCGACTTCGAGACCTGGCACGCCGAGGACGGCCTGCCGCACATGCGCGCCGTCTCGGTGTCGATCGCCCTGACCGAGAACTACACGACCAACGGCGGCCTGATGATCATGCCGGGGTCGCACAAGACCTTCCTCGGCTGCGCGGGCGCCACCCCCGAGGACAACTACAAGCGGTCGCTCCAGATGCAGGACGCGGGTATCCCGTCCGACGAGCAGCTGACCCGGATGGCGCAGGACCACAGCATCCGGCTGTTCACCGGGAAGCCCGGCTCGGCGACCTGGTTCGACTGCAACGCCATGCACGGCTCGGGCGACAACATCACCCCGTACCCGCGCAGCAACGTCTTCGTCGTCTTCAACAGCGTCGAGAACGAAGCGGTGGAACCCTTCGCCGCGCCGGTCCGCCGCCCCGAGTACATCGGGGCGCGTGACTTCACCCCGGTGAGCTGACCGGGGGCCGGACGCCGCGTGTGCGGGGCCGAGGACCCGGCACCGCCCGCGCGGCGTCCGGCAACCGAAGGTGCCGGTACCGGTACTGACACCGGTGCAGGTACTGACACCGGTGCTGGTGCAGGTGCTGGTGCAGGTGCTTGCTACGGGCACCGTCGGATGGGAGGTTGGCACGGCTGAAAACCAACCAAGGGTGAATCCGTGTCGCAATCCCAGATAGACAAGGCCACAGAGCCTCAGCCGCCCCGAGACGGGACGGCCGGCTCCGCCGCCCCGAAGGTGCTCCCCCGCCAGTGGATCGGATTGGGCCTCGGCGTCGTCCTGGCCGTCGCCGTTCGGCTGATCGCCCCCGACTCACTCTCCGCGGACGGGAAGAACGTGGCGGCCGTCGCCACGCTGATGGCCGTCTGGTGGATGACCGAGGCCATCCCCCTGCCGGCCACCGCGCTGATGCCGCTGATCCTCTTCCCTCTGCTGGGCAACGCCCCCCTCTCCGAGGTGGCGCCTCCCTATGCCAGCGAGACGATCTTCCTGTTCATGGGAGGGTTCATTCTCGCCGTCGCGATGCAGCGCTGGAACCTGCACACCCGGTTCGCGCTGGCGACCGTCCTGCTGGTGGGCACCAGTCCGGTCCGGATGATCGCGGGATTCATGATCGCCACCGGTCTGCTCTCCATGTGGATCTCGAACACGGCGACCGCCGTGATGATGCTGCCCATCGGTGTGGCGGTGCTCGGCCTGGTCGCCCAACTGGGCGACGGGCGGCGCGACCCGAACTTCGCCACGGCGCTGATGCTCGGCATCGCGTACGCCGCGTCCATCGGATCGCTCGGCACGGTCATCGGGACCCCTCCCAACGCGTTCCTGCGTGAGTACCTCAGCAGCGAGCACGACATCAACATCGGTTTCTTCCAGTGGATGCTCTTCGGTGTCCCGCTGGCGGCGGTCTTCCTGGTGATCGCCTGGTTCGTCCTCACCAAGATCGTCTTCAGGCCCACGATCACCGACATCCCGGGGGGCCGGGAGATGATCGCGGAGCGCAAGCGTGACCTCGGGCCGATGAGCCACGCGGAGAAGACGGTGCTCGCCGTGTTCACCCTGGCCGCGGTCTCCTGGGTGGTCGTGCCGCAACTGGACGATGTGTGGGAGTGGCCGGCCCGCTTCGGCGACGCCGGCGTGGCTGTCACCGCCGCGATCCTGCTGTTCATGCTGCCGGCCGACCGTGACAACTCGCGCCGCGTCCTGGTCTGGGAGGACACCAAGGAGCTGCCGTGGGGCATCCTGCTGCTCTTCGGCGGCGGCCTGGCGCTGTCCTCGCAGTTCGGCGCGAGCGGCCTCAGCGCCTGGGTGGGCGAGCAGGTCACGGGGCTGGACGCCATCCCCGTCGTGCTGCTGGTCATCGCCATCGTCGCGCTGGTGCTGTTCCTGACGGAACTGACCAGCAACACCGCCACCGCCGCGACCTTCCTTCCCATCATGGGAGGAGTCGCACTGGGGCTGGGCCTGGACCCGATGCTCCTCGTGGTTCCCGTGGCCCTCGCGGCCACCTGCGCCTTCATGCTCCCGGTGGCCACCCCGCCCAACGCCATCGTCTTCGGATCGGGACACGTCACCATCGGCCAAATGGTGCGCGGCGGGGCGCTGCTCAACATCATGGCGATCGTCGTCGTGACGCTGGGTGTCTACACCCTGGGCGCGCTGGTGCTAGGCATCACGCTCTGACCCGTCCGGTGGACGTCGGCAGACCGGCGTACCGCGAGACGGCGGCGGGCGGTCCCCCGTCGATCGATGGGAGACCGCCCGCCGCCGTCTCAGCGGTGCGTGTCAGCGGATGCCGAGGACCTGCTCGATCGGGTCGATGGCGAAGTACACCAGGAACATCGCCGCGGTCACCCACATCAGCCAGTGCACCTCGCGGGTACGGCCCATCGCCGCCTTGACCACGACATAGGCGATGAAGCCCGCACCGATGCCGTTGGTGATGGAGTACGTGAACGGCATCACCGCGATGATCACGAAGGCCGGGATCGCCAGGTCGTAGGACTTCCAGTCGATGCCCGCGACCTGCGTCATCATCAGGAAGCCGACCACGACCAGCGCCGGGGACGCCGCCTGCGCGGGCACCGCCGACGCCAGCGGGGCGAAGAACAGCGCCAGCGCGAAGAGTCCACCGGTCACGATGTTGGCCAGGCCGGTACGTGCCCCCTCGCCGACACCGGACGCGGACTCGATGTAGGCGGTGTTCGAGGAGGCGGAGCACGCGCCACCGCCGACCGTGGCCAGACCGTCCACGAAGAGCAGCCGGCCCAGCCGCGGCGGACGGCCGTCCTCCAGCAGACCGGCCTCGTTGGTCACCGCGACGGCCGTGCCCATGGTGTCGAAGAAGTCGGTGAGGAAAAGGGTGAAGATCAGCAGCACCACGGTGATCACGCTGATCTGCCCGAAGGCTCCGAACAGGCTGAACGCCCCTACGAGACCGAAGTCCGGCGCCGCGACGATGTCGGAGATCCCGCCCGGCAGCTCCGGCGTGGTCAGCCCCCACTGCACGTCGTCCGCGACGGTGTTGATGATCACCGCGAGCACCGTCATCGCGACGATGCTGATCAGGATGGCGCCCTTCACCTTCCGCGCCAGCAGCGTGAAGGTCAGCAGCACACCGAGGCAGAACACCAGCACCGGCCAGCCGCGCAGTGCGCCGCCGTCCCCCAGGGTCACCGGGGTGCCGTCGCCGGGACCGGCGAAGCCGGCGTTGATCACGCCGATGAAGGCGATGAACAGCCCGATACCGACCCCGATGGCCTGCTTCACCGGCATCGGGATGGCCTGCATGACCTTCTCCCGCAGGCCGGTGACGGCCAGCGCGCAGATCAGCAGCCCCTCCAGCACCACCAGGCCCATCGCCTCCGGCCACGTCATGATCGGCGCCAGACCGTAGGCCACCATGGCGTTGAGGCCGAGCCCGGCCGCCAACGCGATCGGCAGGTTGGCGGTGACACCCATCAGCAGCGTCATCACCGCCGCCACCAGCGCGGTGACGGTGACCAGCTGCGCCACCTCCAGCTGATCGCCGTTGACGTCGGTGGTCCCACCGAGGATCACCGGGTTCAGCACCAGGATGTACGCCATGGTGAAGAAGGTGACCAGGCCACCGCGAATCTCCCGCCCGACGGTGGAGCCGCGTTCCGATATCTGGAAGAACGCGTCGAGACGGCTGGCACCGGAGGCGGACTTGCCGCCGCCGGCGTCGACTTCGGTGGTGCTCATGGACATCCTCACGGAGAGTGCCCGGACCGACGGCCGGGACGGCTTGAACAAGGCGGTACGTGACTCAACGTGGCGCATTCTGCCTGACCGGCGCGGGTACGCCCAGCCGGGGGCCGCCGCGGAAACCAGGACGTTACCGGCGCGCCGCTGTTTGCGCCCCGCGCGGTGGCGGGCATCACTCCCGGCGGGCCTCCTCCGGCCTCCGGCACGACCGGGCGCGGCGGGCGGCGGGCCCACCCCGCAGCCGAGGAGCGAGATGACCGGGCCCGACACCTCCCCCACCGTTCTGCTGACCGGTGCCACCGGCCGGATCGGAACGATGCTGCGCGAACGCCTCCCGGCCCTGGGCTGGCGACTGAGACTGCTGGACCGGCTCCCGGTCCCCGGCGAACCGGACGCGGTCACCGCGCCGCTGGACGACGAGTCCGCCCTGCGCGAGGCGGTGCGCGGGACGGACGCGGTCGTGCACCTGGCGGCGCACCCCGGGGAGCGCGACTTCCCGGAAATGGTGCGCAACAACATCCTCGGCGGCTACCACCTCTACGAGGCGGTCCGGCAGGAGGCCGTACCACGGGTCGTCCTCGCCTCCAGCAACCACGCCGTGGGCTTCACCCGCTGCCCCGGCCCCGGACAGCCGCCGATCGGCACCGACGTACCGCACCGGCCCGACACCTTCTACGGCCTCACCAAGTGCGCCGGTGAGGACCTGGCGCAGCTCTACTGGGACCGCTGCGGCATCGAGACCGTCTCGCTGCGGATCGGCGCCTGCTACGCACGGCCCCGCAACGCCCGCGAGCTGTCGATCTGGCTGAGCCCGGACGACTGTGCCCGCCTGGTCCACGCCTCCCTCACCGCCACCGAGGTCGGACACACCGTCGTCAACGGCGTCTCCGCCAACACCCGCGCCGTCCTCGACCTCACCCGGGGTCGGCAGATCGGCTACCACCCGCAGGACGACGCCGAGCAGTACGCGGACGCGGTGATCACCCCCGACGACCCCGGCTGGGCCCGCCCAGGCACCCCACTCCTCGGCGGCTCCTTCATGGACGCCTGGGGCCCCTGGCCCCCGCAACCGGCCACCGACTGAAGCGGCGGCACGGCGGCACGCGGCACTGGGCACGCGTGGGACGCCAGGCCGTTCGGATGCTGACACCTCCCGACGAGCACGAATATGGAACTACCAACGCCAGAACGCTCTCGACGATGCCGAGTTGATCGCGGTGCGCGCCTCGGATCAGGTGGAGCAAGGACGCGGGGAGACCGCCGAAGGGTTGCGGGTGTGGGGCGACCTCGTGATGTCCGCCGCCACATCCGCCGCGCGATCCGGAAGCTACGACACGGCCAACGAGACGATGCTCGCGGCGGAATCGGCTACTGGCCGCCTCTCGGAGCTTCCTCCGTCGGAGGACAGCAGGATGGTATCTGTATTCAATCGGTCGTCCGTGAGAATCGAGAGAGCTCGGCTCGCTGTCCAGTACGGCCACCCGGAGGAAGCCCTCCGTTTGGGCAGGGGGAATGCGCCTCTCTGCGGACACGCCACCGTCTTGGCGGACGTGGCTCCTGTTGGATATCGCCCGCGCTCACACGGACTTGGGACATGTGGAGGAAGCGGTCAAGGCTCTTCAACGGCTGCGACGAGTTGCGCCCGGGTGGATGCGGCATCACACCCTGGCTGTCATCAACCTGCACCGGCAACGAACAACCGACCTCGTTGGCGGATCTTCGTGTGAGGTCCGCAGAGCTGGGACGAGCAATCGAGGCGCACCTCCGAAAGTTGGGCAAGCGGTGTGCGGCGGCTACCGGTTCGCCCGGTGAAAACTGCTCCGCGACGAAGGACACGTCTTCACGGTTCCGCAGCGGGGAACCTTCGTGCGGGACCGTAGTGGGGAGGAGAGTGCCCGTCCGCCCTTCCGCAGCGGGGAAAACGAGCAAGCTCCTACGTGACGACTGTGTCAGTCGCCGAACGTCGCGGCGACGGCGGAAGGTTCGGGGAAGTCCTCGGGTACCGCGTCCATGATCAGTTCGTCTACGGGCTTCCCGAGCCAGAACCCCGAGCGGCGGAGCCGACCAGCCGACCGGAACCCCGCCTTCTCGTACGCGCTGATTCCGGCCTTGTTGGGCTCCAGCACCTTGAGCCAGACCGCCCGCAGATGGGCAAGGTGAAACGCCCAGTCCAGCGTTAGGCGAGTCGCCTCCGCTGCGTGGCCCTTCCCGCGCTCGGCGGGGGCGAGGACCATCACGAACTCAGCGGTGCGCACGTACGTGTTGACTTCCAGAATCGTCATTCCTACGGGCGTACCGTCGTCCAGCCGGACCACCTCGAACTGCTGGAAGCGGTCGTTCCCGCGCTGCCGCTCGTACCCGGCGGCGCGAACCTCCCACGCCTGCGCCCACTGGTTTCCGTACCCCAGGATCGTTGCGGGGTCGTTCTCCCACTTGTGGTACTCGGGCAGCATGTCCGCGCGGGGCATTGCGAGAGCGAGCGTTTCGCCGCTCAACAGGATGTGCGGTTCACTCACGGTCGTACCTTTCTGGTGCCCCGCGCCGAGCCGGGGCCGTCTGGTGTGTAGGTGGGTGTATACAGCGCGGTGTCCGCCGGTTCCTCGACCGGTTCCCCTTCCGGGTCGGCTATCCACGCGTGCAGCCGTACGGGGTCGAGCGCTACACCGTGCCGCCACTCGGCGCGGCGTCGAACGGCCGTCAGCACGAGTGCGGCAGCCGTCGAGTCCTCCAGGCACGCCCAGCGCATCGGCAGGAACCGAGCGGCCCAACGAGCGGCGCGGACAGCGTAGCGAGCCTGAGCGGCTGTTGCCGGGGGCAAATCGCGCCCAGAGCAGGCGAGCCGGACCAGCCGAGAGAACCGGTTCCGACGACGACCGGCGGCCCGCACTGCGGCGGTGGTGAGGACAGCCGGCACGGCAACCACCCGCCAGCGCAGCGGAACAGTGGCGTGCTCGGGCGGTGCCGCTGACTGTTCGACGGTTCCCCACGTCGGAACAGTGTCGGGAAGGTCAACGACGCTCGCCCCCATGGCGGTCACGTCGTGGGACGTGGGCCGCAACTGGACCGTCCCCGTGTCGTAGTCGAGCACGACCGACGCGTGCGAGGCGCGGGAGACCACGGTGTTAGCTCGGCTCACGGTGCACCCGCCGGGGTCGGCGCGTTCCGCGTCCACTCGGTGCCGGGAGCGCGTTCGACTGCCTCTAGCCATGCCTCGGCAGCGAGGACGGACAGCAGCGGGGGCCATACCGTCTCAGCCCCGAGGGCAGCCGCGTGAACGGTCGCACGCAGCGGCGCGGGGTTGACGAGCCCGAGGGCCGCAAGACGCCCGTCCGCGAGACCGAGCACGCGCCGCCGGTTCATGCGTAGCCCTAGGTGGAAGTCGCCGACCATGAGCCCCTTGGCGGCCCGTGTCCGGTGCGCGTCGGGCAGCAGGTCGGCGAACGTGTCGGCAAGCATGGGCTTGTACCGCCGAGCCGAGTAGCGCTGTTCGGCGGGGGCCGAGACCACCGCGTCCAGGACCGCCCCGTCAAAGTACGGGTTGTGCAGCGCGAGCCCGAGCGCGTCCGCTAGTTGGAGTTCCGCGTACGCCGACCGTGCGACCGTGCGCAACTCGGCCACCAACGCCATGTCTGCATCGGGGCCCGTGGGAGCGCTCACCTTCGGGACGGGCGCGGCGAGCCATTTCGGCCGCCCGAAATCGGCACGGCCGATTCGGTACGCGTTGCCCCGTAGTGCGGCGGTGAGCAACGGGCGGGGGCTTTGGCGACGGAGCCGAGCCCAGTCCCGCGCGTCCCCGAACATCCGGGCCCAGTGACCGCTACGGGCGAGGCGCACCAGGTGTGCGGGAGTGGATGAGAACAGGTTGTCCCCGCCGTCCCCGGTCAGGTGGCAGACGGAGCCCGCGGAAGCCACGGTGCCGAGCTGGTCCGCGAACATCGCCCAAACGGCCGTCGATGGTGCCGGTTCGTCCGTCGCGGGCAACGGCACGTCGGTTGCGCTGAACGGCAGATGTCGGGCAGCGAGAGGGAACGGCGAACGGATGAGACCGGGGACGTCCAATGCCCGGGCGTACTCCATATCTCCGCCGGTAGTCACGCCCGCAGGGTGCACCGTGACGCCGGTGATCGGCCCACACTGCGCGGCGAGGAGCGTGACCGTGGTCGAGTCCATACCGGCCAGGTCGGTGCTCGCGGGCACTCCGGACACCCGTACGCGGACACCTTCGCCGAGCGCATGCCGAAGCGCCGTCGATGCCTCATGGGGTGTCCGTCGCATCGGCTTCCACCACGAGGCGAGAGTCATTCCGCCCTCGGAGCCGAGCGTCAGCAGATGACCGGCAGGAACGGGGGTCACGCCCGCCCATGCACTCAGGCCCGAAGCGGGGCTGTGCTTGTCCCGGAGATACGCGGCGAGCCAGCCTGTATCGACGCTTCCGCCGGTGAGCGAGGACAGTGCCAACGAGCTGGACCCCCACACCGCTCCGTCCGGGGCTCTGACCGTGTAGAGGGGTGACGCTGCCCCCACATCGGCGAGGACTTCCACGCGGCCCCGCTCGGTCAGCCGAACAACCGTGTGAGAGCCCGCCCACGTCCGCGCTACGGTCGCAAGCTCGGGGGCGGACAGGGCACGGGCCAAGTCGTGTTCCGTGGCCGAGCACGGACCGAGTACGGCGATGCGCGCGCTGCCGAGCGCCAGGGTTCGGACCTGCTCGGGCTGCCAGCCGCCACAGACCCACAGCGCAGGGTCACGCCAGAGCAGACGCGCGCCCACGGGTGCTGCGACGGGCCGGCTGCCGGGTGCGCATCCGCCGTACCACCGCGCTCTACGGTCTTTCATCTCCTCACTCCTTCCGCCGTTTGACGTCGGGGCGGCCCCCGTTGGGATTGCTCCCGCAGGGGGCCGCTACTTGCTCGTTAGCTGTACGGAGTCTGTTTGGACTCCACAGACGACGACGAACTACCACGCGTCAGTGCGGCGGCGTCGCCCAGGTCGATGACCGTCGGTACATCCGATCCCTCAGCCGTTTCCTTGACGTCTTCGTCCATCTGCCTACCTCCTCTCCAGATGCGTCGGAACGGGAGACCCCTCGCCAGACGGGAACGCACACCCTTACGGGCAAGAGGGGTGATCCGCCCCGGTCGCCGGAGGGAGCCGGAACACGACCAGGGCGGGCGTTCGGGGTTCAGCGCGCCCAGAGGGCACGCACGGGCCGCACGGGGCGGGCCGGACGGACGGGTCGGATCACGGTCACGTCGATGTGCGAGTGGATCTGTACGCGCACGCTGAGGCCAAGCTCCAGCCGCGTGATGCCGCCACGGTGGACGGCGGCAGTGACCCGCAGGCACGAGCCGGCAAGCGTGATGAAGTCGCCGACCTGTATGTCTGTGGCTGGGAAGGACGCCGCTTCGGCGCGCTGCTCATCGATGATCGACACTGCTACTCCCAAAGGGGGCGAGGACGGGGCGGAGGATGGGGCGGGCGGCCAGCGAGTAGAGGACTTCCACATCCGCGGAACCGCAGATCCGATCCGGGCCCCGGGCGTTCGCGCTGACCGGTTGCCCGTCCGCCAGGGCGGCGCGCTGAACTGCGCGGAACTTCGTGTCCGCCGTCCACTCGCGGAAGACCTCGGACACCGGAGTCACGTACTGGTGCTGGTCCTCGGCCTGGTCGTCCTCGGCGACATCGAGCACATCCGCGAGCCGCACGGCCTGGTGGTGAAGCCAGTTGAGCGCGTCGTCGGGGGTGTCGGCCCACGTCGTGGCCAAGTACCACTCACCCCCGGCGTCCGGGGACCGGGCGACCACTTCGCAGTGGTAGCCGTCCACGTACCGCCCGGCGCTCACGTGCGGGGCTCCGCCCGGTACGGGGTGGAGCTGAGTTCTCGGAACAGGTCGTGGTCCGGATGGTCTTCCAGATGGAAGATCGTCCACGTCATGGCCGCGTCCCCGGTGTCCGCCTGCGGGCCGATCTCCTCGCAGACTTCGCACTGCGCACGGAAGACGAGCGGGCCGGGCAGGCGTACGAGCTGGAACCGCGCGAACCGGTAGCCGCCGCTCACCGCCGCCTCAGCTCTTTGAAGTGCGCTTCGACGGCCCGGCCTAACTCCACGGAGCGCGCTACGAGTTCAGCGAGCGGGCACGGCGGCTCGTCGTCCGCCGGGGCGGGAGCCGGAGAAGGCTCCGGCTCGCCCTCGGCGCCCGTGCCGGTCACCGGTGCTCTCGCTCGTGCGCTCGGATGGCGGTCCGCATCTCGTGCACCGACAGGGCGTCACCGCTTTTCTGGGAGTGCTCAAGTGCTTCACGGAGCGCCTTGCAGGTCTGACAGTCACTCATCGGCGCACCCCGCCGACGAGGATGCACGCAACGCTTCGGCGATACGGGCCGCGACATCGGGGAGCATCGGGCCGACTTCGACCAAGCGCACCGGTCCACCCGTCGCGGAGCCCCACACGAGCGGGGTAGCAGCCACCGGAAGCCTTATGCCCACGGCGGTCAACGCGTCGCGTAGTTGGTGTGCGGCGGTTCCCGCTTCGGTCACACGTTCAGGTGGTACAGGCGGAACCCGCAGTTGCGGGCTGTTGTGCCAGCCTCCGGGCTGAAGATCAGGGCACACGACTGCTCCTCTCCGTAGTGCTGCCACTACCAAGGAGTCACAGAGTTGCCTAGAGTCAGGGGGTATTCAATGTCGCAGGGGCGGGGAGCACATTGGTAAACCGCAAGGATCTGAACCCGGACGCGAGCCCGGAAGCGGCGTACGGCGCGCGTCTGCGCAGGTTGAGGGAAGCGAGGGGGTGGCTGCAAAACGACTTGGGCGCGCGCATGGGCTACTCAGGGCGGCATGTCTCGGGCGTGGAAACTGGCAACAAATCGCCAACTCGCAAATTTTCGGCGGCGCTTGACGTAGCCCTAGGACTCGACGGAACCGCCGAGTCGTTCGCCCGCGAGTGGGGCGAGATCCGGCACGGGGTGCTGTTGCAAGGGTTCCCCGAGTACGTAGACCTTGAAGGCAGAGCTACAGAAGTGCGACTGTTCGACACCGTCGCGGTCCCCGGCCCGCTCCAGACCCGCGAGTATGCAGAGGTCCACAACCGAGCAGCGGTCGACCGGGGCAGCATCACACCGGAACAAGCCGACGAACGAGTTCAGGCAGTCATAAGGCGCCAAGCAGCACTGACCCGGAAAGCGTCCCCGATGGTGATAGCGGTACTGGACGAGACCGCGATCCGACGGCCATTTGGCGGCCCGGACGTGATGCACGCACAGTTGCAGCGCCTGGTCGACTTTGCTGCGCTACCGAACACGATCCTCCAGCTTGCGCCGCTCTCGCTTGGTGAGCGGCGCCCCCTTGATCGGCTAGTGAACCTGCTCACGCTGCCGGGCGGCTCGGTGGTGTCCTACGTCGAGTCCCAGACCCACGGCCATCTAGAGCGAGAAAGTTCCTCCGTGCTTCCTCTGGTGAGGGCTTATCATCAGCTTCAGGCCGAATCGCTGTCTCAGGCGGCATCGGTGGCCATGATCGAAGAGGTACGGAAGGGCACCCCATGACGACCGGCTCCGTTCGCTGGATCAAGTCCACCTACAGCACCAACGGCGGCTCATGCGTCGAGTGGGCCCCGGGCATCGCGTCGAGCACGGGCACCGTTCCCGTGCGTGACTCCAAGAACCCGACCGGCCCAGCCCTCGCGCTCCCGGCCGGTGCGTTCGCCGCGTTCGTGTCCGGCGTCAAGACCGGTGAGATCACCAACTGAGCGCGCGCCGCGAAGCCGACCGAAGCCCCACCGTGCATGTTGCGCGCAGTGGGGCTTTTCGCTGCTCAGGGCCGGTCGTTCCAGAGGAACAAGCCCGATCCGCACCGCCCGTGGCGGGGACGGCGCACACCCGGAGGGGGCGGGCAGCTCGGCTGCCGGCGCACGAGGTACTCCCCCACCCACCAGCAGCGCAGGTCGCCATCGTGACGCCGTACCGTTTCGTCAGCCCCACTCCGCAGAGCGCTGAGGCAAGCTCGTGGAGGTAGCCGCTGGCTGCTCCCTGGTCGTCGGTACTCATGAGCCAGAGTCGTGCCCGGTCGCACGTCTTCGCGTCCCCCGTCCTGGAATGTACTGCCCGTAGGCACACGTCGTGATTGGGGAACACCCCCCGCGTGCGCGGGGAGGAGCAAGGAGCTTGCGGCGACTTACACCGAATGTGTGGGAACACCCCCGCGTGCGCGGGGAGGAGTGCGCGCAAGGTTCTGCGCACGGCCGGTGTTGGGGAACACCCCCGCGTGCGCGGGGAGGAGAGGGCGTGAGCTGGGGATTTAGCTGGCGAGTAGCTGGATTTTACTTACTTTACAAAACTCCGACATTTCACCCGTCCTGGCGGTGAGTCGCCTGCCTCACCACTTCCAGTATTCCTCATGACAGCGGCTCGACTGCCAAGCCGCAGGCGGTCGTTGGTCATCATGGCGCGGGCACGGGCGGTCCGGCGCTCCAGGCGGCGGCGCACAGTGCGTGGTCGAGTTCGTCGGTGTAGAGCGCGGTGGCCAGCCAGGCGCGGGCGAAGCGTTCGGGGTCGGTGGCGCGGAGGCGGCCGAAGGTGTCCCGGGTGCGGTCGGCGGCGGTGCGGTGGAGGTTGTCCAGGAGGGCGGCGGCTGTGGGCAGGGCG
>NZ_BHZI01000007.1 GCF_004305975.1 Streptomyces otsuchiensis | reverse complement strand
GGGAGGAGAGCCGTGCCGTGCTGCGGCCCCCGGAGACGATCGAGCGGCTCGGTGCCACGCTGCTCCTCGGCGACCCCCCCACGACCCGGCCCCGCGCCGGAAGGAGAACAGCCGTGAGCGTCACCCGCGAGAAGGACGACCCCGCCCGCACCGGATCAGCCGCGCGGACGGGGCGGGGCGCCACCCGCCCCGCCCCGTCCGCCACGGTCACCGGCGCGTGGTGCGCCGGATGAGCGCCACGCGTGCACCCGCCCCCGGCCACGTCCTGGTGGTCGGCGCCTCCGCGGCCGGGCTCACCACAGCCGAGGCGCTGCGGCGCCAGGGGTACACCGGCTCCCTCACTCTGCTCGGGGCCGAGGAGCACCTGCCCTACGACCGGCCGCCGCTCTCCAAACAGGTGCTGTCCGGCCAGTGGGAGGAGAGCCGTGCCGTGCTGCGGCCCCCGGAGACGATCGAGCGGCTCGGTGCCACGCTGCTCCTCGGCGACCCCGCCGCCCACCTGGACCTCCCGGCCCGGACCGTGCGCACCGCCGCCGGGCGCGAACTGCGCGCGGACGCCGTCGTCATCGCCACCGGACTCACCCCGCGCCCTCCGGCCGGGGGAGCGGGGCCGCGCGGCACGCACCTGCTGCGCACCCTGGACGACGCGCGCGCCCTGCGCGCCGACCTGGCGACCGCCTCCCGGCTGGTCGTGGTCGGTGACGGCGTGCTCGGCAGCGAGGTGGCGGCGACCGCCCGCCGGCTGGGGGTGGACACCACCCTGCTCGGTCCCCAGCCCTACCCCATGGCCGCCCAGCTGGGCACCGACGCGGCCCGGCTGCTGGCCGAGTCGCACACCCGCAACGGCGTACGGCTGCTGCCGGGCGACGGAGCCGCGGGGCTGATCGCCGACGACCACCACCGTGTGAGCGGCGTCCGGCTGGTCTCGGGCCCGGTGCTTCCGGCCGACGTGGTGCTGGTCGCCATCGGTGCCGTACCCGACACCGGATGGCTGACCGACAGCGGTCTGACACTGGACGACGGCGTGCTGTGCGACGCCCACTGCCGCGCGGGGGAGGGCGTCTACGCCGCAGGCGACGTGGCCCGCTGGCACCACGCGGCGCTGGACCGCCCGGTGCGGCTGGAGAACCGCGCCAACGCCACCGCGCAGGCACTCGCCGTCGCCGGGACGATCCTCGGCGCGGAGCGCCCCTACCAGCCCGTCCCCTCCTTCTGGACCGACCAGTTCGACGCGCGCGTCCAGGTGTACGGCGTGATCTCGCCGGACGCCGAGGTCACCGTCGTCGAGGGCGACCCCGCCGGCGGCCGCTTCGTCGCCGCCCACCGCACCGAGGGCGCCCTGACCGCGGTGGTCGGCTGGAACATGCCCAAACAGGCGCGGCTGCGGGCCGCGGAACTCTCCGCCGTGTACTCCCGTCCCCGCCCCGCCTCCCGCGCCACCCTCTGATCCCGTCCACGCGGAACGTCCGCGCGGACGCCGCACGGGGCGAGCAGCCCCCTGCGCCGGCTGCCGACCGCCGGACCCCACGAGCGCGACCACCGGCACCACCGACCGGAAGGAACCCATGACCGAAACGACGTCCACCGCCGCGCAGGACACGGCGGACCTGCCCGAGTACCCGATGACCCGTGCACAAGGATGTCCGTTCGACCCGCCGCCGACCCTGGCGAAGCAACAGCAGGAGGGCGCCCTGGCCAAGGTGCGCCTGTGGGACGGGAGCACCCCCTGGCTGGTGACGCGCTACGCGGACCAGCGGGCGCTGCTGGCCGACCCCCGGGTGAGCGCCGACGTGATGCGCCCGGGCTACCCGGCCGGCGCCCCCGTCCGGGAGAACACCGTCAGCTTCATCCTGATGGACGACCCCGAGCACGCGCGGCTGCGGCGGATGGTCACCGCACGGTTCGCCGTGAAGAGGATCGAGGCGATGCGGCCGCGCGTGCAGCGCATCGTGGACGACTTCCTCGACGAGATGCTCGCCGGCCCCCGGCCGGCGGACCTGGTCACGGCATTCGCCCTGCCCGTGCCCTCGCTCGTCATCTGCGAACTGCTCGGAGTGCCCTACGCCGACCACGAGTTCTTCCAGGACAACAGCAAGATCATCATCAACCGGGAGTCCGGCCAGGAGCGTCAGCTCGCCGCGCTCGGGCGGCTGACCGATTACCTGGACCGGCTGCTGGGCGAGAAACTCGACGCGCCCGGCGAGGACCTGCTCTCCGGACTGGCGGAACGCGTGGACGCCGGTGAGCTGAGCCGGCGCGAGGCGGCGCAGATGAGCGTCCTGCTGCTGATCGCCGGCCACGAGACCACGGCCAACATGATCGCCCTGGGTACGCTCGCGCTGCTCCAGAACCCCGACCAGCTCGCCGAGCTGCGGGACACCGAGGACCCGGCCGTGATCACCGGGGCCGTCGAGGAGCTCCTGCGCTACCTGCACATCACCCACGACGGCCGGCGCCGGGTGGCGCTGGAGGAGATCGACATCGCGGGGGAGGTCATCCGGCCCGGAGAGGGCATCATCTTCCCCAACGACATCGCCAACCGGGACCCCGGGGCGTTCCCCGAGCCGGACCGGCTCGACATCCACCGCGACGCCCGCCACCACGTGGCCTTCGGCTTCGGCGCGCACCAGTGCCTGGGTCAGCCGCTGGCGCGGATGGAACTGCAGATCGCCTACGCCACGCTGCTGCGCCGCGTTCCCACGCTGCGTCTCGCCACGGAGATCGAGCGCGTCCCGTTCAAGCACGACGGAGCGGTGTACGGGGTGTACGAACTACCCGTCAGCTGGTGACACCCGCCGCTCGCCGACCGACCGCCGAACCGACCGCCGAACCGACCGCCGAACCCACGGGCCGGCCCCGCCGGCCAGAACTGGAGAGCCATGAAGGTCATCCTCGAACAGGACAAGTGTGTCGCCTCCGGGCAGTGCGTCGTCGCCGCGCCCGCCGTCTTCGACCAGCGTGACGAGGACGGCATCGCGGTGCTGCTCGACCCCGCCCCGGCGGCGGAGTCGGCCGAGGACGTACGGCACGCCGCCGACGTCTGCCCGGCGCTCGCCATCCAGCTGACGGAGTAGCCCGGCACACCCCGCCCGCCGGGCGGCGGGCGGGGTGTCGCCCCCACGCACCGGGTCCCGGCCCTCGACGAGGACCGGGACCCGGCACGTGCGCGCCGGCAACGGGGCCGACGGGACCGCTGTTACAGCTCCTTGACGCGGATGTCGCGGTAGGAGACGACCTCCGAGACGCTGTGGACCTGGAGGCCGAGGTAGCCCGAGGCGTAGCGGCGGCCGCTGGTGCCGGGGTCACCGGCGCGCGGCGGCTCGAACTTCTGCCCGCGGAAGTTCTCGAACTCGTTGATCAGCACACCGTTGCGGTAGATCTCGTAGGACTGGCCGATCACCCGGATCTCGTAGTCGTTCCAGGTGCCCTTCGGGGTGACTCCGGCGCCGCCGAGGCCGACCCGGTCGAAGCCGTAGATCGAGCCGGTCTTGTACATGTCCCCGTCGGGACGGTCGTTGATCTGCACCTCGTGCCCGTAGTTGATGGCCACCCACTCGGGGCGGTTCTCCTCGGGGTGGTCGTGCACATCGGGGAAGCGGACGAAGACGCCGCCGTTGGTGAACATCCCGTCCGCGGCGTCGTCACGCCACTGGAGCTTGAGGGAGAAGTTCTCGTACTGCCGCTCCGGGAACCACAGCATGCCCATCCCCGGCGTATCGGTGCCGCTGGTCATGGCGCCGTCCTCGGTCAGCTCGAAGGAGCCGCCGCCGACCTGCTGCCAGGACTCGAAGGTCTCCTCGGTGCCGTCGAAGATCTTCCGGTAGCCGTCGGTCTGGCCGGGGGTGCCGATGCCGGAGTCACGGGCGGCCCGCTCGATCAGCCCGCGCTCGCGCTCGTCGATGACGCCCTCGTCCAGCAGCTGGCCGAGAACGGTGTTCACGTGCCGCAGGAAGAGCGCGTGGGAGGACCAGTCGCGCTCGTCCTCGATCCGCTCGTTGATCCGGCAGCGGTTGTCGGTGATGCGGTTCGGCACACCGGTGTCGACGTCACCGACGATGACCGTGCGCCGCTCGTCGAACTCGGCGCAGTTGGGGGCCGGGACACCGCCGCCGCGTGCGACGGTGAAGGCGACCTGCGACGCCTCGGAGGTGTTCCCCGCCGCGTCGGTGGCACGGTAGGAGACGGTGTGCCGCCCCACCCGGTCCACGATCACCGGGTCGCCGTACTCCAGGTACGGTCCGGCGTCCAGGGAGTACTCCACCCGCTCGACGCCCGACTCCTCGTCGGTGGCCTCGACGGTGACGCGGGCGTGGCCGACGTAGGCGCCGCCGGCGTCGCGGTTGCCGCTCACGGTCGCGGAGACCTCGGGCGGCGTGGTGTCCTCCTCGACGACCTCCACGACGGTGAACTCGACGCTCTGCTCCTCCGAGACATTGCCGGCCCGGTCGGTGGCGCGGTACCGCAGCAGGTGGGTGCCGGTCTCGTGGATCATCACCGGCGCGTCGTAGGACTGCCACTCCCCGTCGGCGCCGAGGGCGTACTCGATGGAGTCGACTCCCGCTCCGGCGTCCGAGGCGGTGACGGTGACGGTGGCCATGCCGAGGTAGTTGCCGTCCTCGTCCGTCTCACCGCTGACGGTCGCCGAGGTCTCCGGCGGCTCCTCGTCGTCGGTGGGCGGCGCGACGACCGTGAACTCGACCGTTCCCTCCTCCGAGACGTTGCCGGCGGCGTCGGTGGCCCGGTAGCGCAGCAGGTGGTCGCCCAGCCGGTCGACGACGACCGGGTCGGTGTACGGCTGCCATTCGCCGTCCGCGCCCTCGGCGAACTCCACGCTCTCGACACCGGATCCGGAGTCGGTGGCGTCGAGGGTGACGGTGGCGGAGCCGAAGTAGTCGCCGTCGTCGTTCTGCACGCCGTCGACCGAGGCGGTGACCTCCGGCGGGGTGGTGTCCTCGCCGTCGTCCTCGGTGACCACCAGCGTGCCCTGCATCTGCCCGTGGCCGGGGATGGCGCAGTAGTAGCGGTAGACGCCCGGGGTGAGCGTCACCTCCGCCGTGTGGACGCCGCCGTTGGAGTCGGTGGGGTTGGCGAGGATGTTGAGCTGGACGTCGTTGTTGTAGTCGGAGTTGCTGGTGTCGAAGGTCAGAGTGTGCGGCATCGCCGTGGTGTTGCCGGCGGCCTCGCTGTTGTCGAAGACGATGGTGGCCGGGCCGGCCACCGCGGTCTGCGGCGCGGAGGCGTACACGTCGACCCGGTCGTCGGCGGTCCAGGTGAGTTCCTGGGCCTGCGCGGTCTCCGTCTCCTCACCGCCCCCGGCGGGGCGGGCGTCGTTGCCGGCGGCCGTCGCCGGGGTGAGCCCCAGCAGCAGCACCAGGGCACCGGTCAGCGCGATCCACAGGTGGCGCGTTCTTCGGCCCGGGTGTCCCCGGGTGGGCAGGGTCCGTCGCATCAGTCGCCCTTCCTGACCAGGTCGGCGGCGGCGGGAGTCGCCTCACCGCCGGTGTAGGTCACGCGCCAGAGCGCGGATTCGGAGTCGGAGGTGAAGAAGCCGCGGCCGTAGTCCAGGACGTAGAGCGACCCGTCGGGTGCGAACTTCCAGTCCATCAGGTTGCGGATGCCGCCCTGGCCGACGGGGATGATCTGCTTCAGCGACTCGGCGTGGGTGGGGATCGCGCCCTGGCCGAGGGTGTCGGGGTCCATCACGACCGCGTGTCGCGGCTGGGTGCCGTCGTAGAGGTCGCCGACGAACCACTTGCCGTCCCAGTAGGAGGGCCACTTGACGTCACTGTTGCGGTTCTCGTCGAAGCGGTAGACCGGCCCGTTCATGGCTGCCTGACCGCCGCCCCTCATCCACGGCATGAGGAACGTCTGCTCGTCCATGACGTAGGAGGGGACGCCGTTGGCGTCGCGCGGGAAGTCCGGTCCGCCGCCCTGCGGTGAGTACCAGATCGAACTGGGCGTCACCGGAGGCAGCTTGACGAGGCCGTCGTTGTGCGGCGACTCGTTCTTCGGCGCGTCGCAGTCGTACCAGCCCAGCGGCTGGTCGGGGTTGGGCAGGTTGCGGTCCCGGTAGGGCTGGTTGTTGCCCATGCAGAAGGGCCAGCCGAAGTTGCCGGGCCCGGTGATCGCCGTGAACGTCTCGTACTTGGCCGGGCCCCAGGTGGTGCTCGGCTCGGAGGCGTCCGGGCCGACCCAGCCGGCGTGCAGCACGTCGGTCTCCGGGTCCACCGAGATGCGCGAGGGGTTGCGGACGCCCATGGCGTAGATCTCGCCGCGGGTCTTGCCGCCGCCCTCGGCGGTCTCCTCGCCGGTGAAGAGGTTGCCCTCCGGGAGCGTGTAGGTCCCGTCCTGCTCCGGGTGGATGCGCAGGATCTTGCCGTTGAGGTTGTTGGTGTTGCCGGAGGTACGCCGGGCGTCCGCGAAGGAGACACCCTGGAAGGTGGGCTCCGGGTTGTTGCCCGAGTAACCGCCGCTGAAGCCGGAGGAGTTGGTGTCACCGGTGGCGATGTAGAGGTTGCCGTCGGAGTCCCAGGCCATGCCGCCGCCCGCGTGGCAGCAGCTGTGGACCTGGACCGGCCAGGACAGCACGACCTTCTCCGAGGAGAGGTCCAGCCGGCCCGAGTTGCGGTTCACGGTGAACCGGGAGACGCGGCGCTCGGCGGTGCGCGTCTGACGGTCGAGCTCCGAGTGCGGGGTCCAGTGCAGATAGACCCACCCGTTGGAGGAGAAGCGCGGGTCCAGCTCGATGCCGAGCAACCCCTCCTCGGTCTTGGTGAGTTCGTCGCCGCCGCCCTTGTTGCCGAAGATGGTAAGCGACCCGACCAGGGACACCTCGTCGGTGGCGGGGTCGTAGACGTGGATCTCGCCCTCACCCTTGCCGATCTCCGGGTCGTCCCAGTCGGTGACGACCGGCGCCGAACTCTCCGCGCCGCCGCGGCCGATGTAGAACACGCGGCCGTCCGGAGCGGTCACCAGACCGTGCGGCTCGCCGATCTGGTCGTGCTCACCGGGCTGGTTGGGCTCGGTCACCCGCTCCGCCACGTAGTTGTCCGTGACGGTGGCCTGGCAGTCGGCCCGGGAGATGCGGGTGGTCCACATCAGCGCGCCCCGCAGGTGGTCGCGGAAGTCCGCCTCCGCCCAGGACGCCACGGTGCCGCCCATGCCGGTGTAGAAGGAGCGTCCGCCGCTGTAGTCCTGACACCAGGCGATGGGGTGGTCCGGGCCGTTGGCGCTCTCGCCCGGCTCGTAGTCCAGCTCGCGGACACGCGCCACGGTGTGCACCGAACCGGAGGGATTCTCCTGCCAGTTGGGCCACACGTCGAGGCGGTTCCACTCCAGCGGCAGCGAGGCGGTGGCCGGGTGCTGGCGGTCGCCGACCTCCACCGTGGCGCGCTGCGCCGCGGTGCCGCCGCCCTCGGCGGGGCGGGCGCCGATCAGTCCGGTGTACCAGTCGGAATAGGGCTCCGTGCGTGCCGCGTCGTGAACGCCGAGGAAACCTCCGCCGGCTGTGAGATACGCCTCAAGTCCGAGCTCCTGTTCCGCGTCGAGAACATCGCCGGCGCCAGTGAGAAACACCACGGCATTGAACTCGCCCAGACGGGAACCGTCGGTGAATACTGACGCGTCGTCAGTTGCTTCGATGGAGAACCGTTCCATCGCCGGGCCCGATCGCCCGATGCTCTCGATCGCCGCGATTCCGGCGTTGACGGTCGGCGGCTCCTGGCCCGCGGACCCGTGGAAGACCAGCACTCTGACGTTGTCGCCGCCCGGCGGGGACGGCAGTCTCAGCGCCTCGGCCACCGACTCCGCGGTGGGCTGCGCGCTCGCGGGCGTCGCCGCCATGGCGCCGGTGACCAGTACTCCCGACAGAAGCGCCGCCGCCCAGCTCCGGACGCGCACGCGCCGCCCGAGGTGTGCGCCCGCCCGGCCCGCGGCGGGTCTGTTCCGTCTCTCCGAACTCATGGGACCGTGATGCGGTGTTGGCCGCATGTGCCACCCACTCCTCATTGGTAACGGGGTCAGCCGATGAAGGTAAACGTTTTCTCAGGTGCCGCCAAGGGGTCCGACGACACGAGAGAAATATTTGTCAGGGGTCTGGATAAATGAATTCCGGATGGCTACCTTGTGCCGCGTCCCTGGGGTCGAGAGGCACCCGGTGCCCGGCTCAATCTCGTTACAGTCACGCGGAGTTCAGCTGATGAATGCCATGGCGGGCGATAGCGGCAACCGATCGGACAAGCCGGGCGCGGAGAACGGGCGCGGGGTGGGGAGACGTTCGCTCTTCCTGGGTGCGGCGGCGATGGCGGGCGCCGCGTCACTGACCGGCGCCGCGCCCGCGAACTCGGACCCGGGCACCGCCCCCCGGGCCCGCGCCCGCAACCAGGTCCGGAACATGAAGCTCTACATCGAGCGGCTGGCCGACGGCCAGATGGGCTACGGGCTGGAACCCGGCAAAGCCACCATCCCCGGGCCGCTCATCGAGATGGTCGAGGGCGACACCCTCCACATCGAGGTGGAGAACCTCATGGACGTGGACGCGAGCCTCCACGTGCACGGCGTCGACTACGAGATCACCAGCGACGGCACCCGGATGAGCCGCAGTCACGTCCCGCCCGGGCAGAAGCGCACCTACACCTGGCGCACCCACACCCCGGGCACCCGGGCCGACGGCACCTACCGCGAGGGCAGCGCCGGCTACTGGCACTACCACGACCACGTCGTCGGCACCGACCACGGCACCGCGGGCGTCCGCAACGGCCTGTACGGCCCCCTGGTGGTCCGGCGCGACGGCGACCTGCTGCCCGACGACACCTTCACCATCGTCTTCAACGACATGCTCACCAACAACCAGCGCGTGGGCCCGGACTTCGAGGCCACCATCGGGGACCGGCTGGAGATCATCTCCATCACCCACGGTGAGCTGTACCACACCTTCCATGTGCACGGGCACCGCTGGGCGGACAACCGCACCGGCATCCTCACCGGCCCGGACGACCCGAGCCGCGTCATCGACAACAAGATCTGCGGACCGGCCGACTCCTTCGGCTTCCAGATCATCGCCGGTGAGGGCGTGGGCCCGGGCGCCTGGATGTACCACTGCCACGTCCAGAGCCACTCCGACATGGGGATGGCCGGGCTGCTGCTGATCGCCAAGGAGGACGGCACCATCCCCGGCTACGAACCGCACCACCCCGACCACCCGCACGCCGACGAGCAGTCCGGTGGTGAGCACTCCACCGACGAGCGGTCCGGTGACGCGACGGGGGAGGACGACGAGCACGCGGGCCACGCCCACCACTGAGCCACGCCGGCCGGCGCACGCGGTCTCGGCCGCCGGGCGGGCGGGGGCACGGCCACGCCCCGCCCACCCGACGCCCGAACGGGCCCGCGCCCGGCCCTCGCGGCGCTTGGCCGGGCCCTGGCCGGGCGTGGACCGAACACTGTCCGCAGCGGTGGCCCCACTGTCACCCGGTGCCCGTGCCCGTGCCCGCTGCACGGCGGGCGCACGGCGGAGGCGGCCCGCGGTGGCCGGAACCGCCCACCCGGCGTCTCTCCGGCGGGCGGGAACCGATCGTCTAACCTGACAGGGTGGTTGAGACAGCAGGAGTGATACGCGCGGTCAGTGACCTGCACATCGCCTACCCGGAGAACCGGCGGATCGTCGAGGAGCTGAAACCCGGCTCCCCGGACGACTGGCTGATCGTCGCCGGTGACGTGGGCGAGCTGATGGAGGACATCGAGTGGGCCCTGACCCTGCTGCGGGACCGGTTCGCCAAGGTGATCTGGGTCCCCGGCAACCACGAACTGTGGAAGGTCAAGCAGGAGACCCACCCGCTGCGCGGCGTCGAACGCTACGACGCCCTGGTCGAGATGTGCCGCGGGCTCGGCGTCCTCACCCCAGAGGACCCCTTCCCGGTGTGGACGGGAGCGGGCGGACCGGTGCGGATCGCCCCGCTGTTCGTCCTCTACGACTACACCTTCCTCGCCCCCGGGACCACCAACCGTGAGGACTCCCTCGCCAAGGCGTACGAGGCCGGGATCGTCTGCACCGACGAGTACTTCCTCGACCCCGCGCCCTACCCCAGCCGTCAGGCGTGGTGCGCCGCGCGCGTCGCCGAGAGCGAGCGGCGGCTGGCGGAGGTCGCCGGCGATCTGCCGCTGATCCTGGTCAACCACTGGCCGCTGGTGCGCAAACCGACCGAGGTGATGACGCACCAGGAGTTCGTCCAGTGGTGCGGCACGGTACACACCGCCGACTGGCACACCCGCTTCGGCGCCGAGCTGGTGATCTACGGACACCTCCACATCCCCCGGCGCACCGTCTACGACGGCGTCCCGTTCGAAGAGGTCTCGATCGGCTACCCGCGTGAGTGGCGCCGCTTCGGGCTTCGTTCCGACCTCGCCCGTCAGATCGTCCCCCGACGTGAGGTGGCCCCGTGATCGGCGACATCCTGCCCGCGGCCGTGCGCTGGTCGCAGTCGTTCACCGACCGCGGGGACGTCGAGCTGTTCCCCGAGGAGCGGGCCGTGATCGCCAACGCGGTCGCCAAGCGCCAGGCCGAGTTCACCACGGTGCGAGCCTGCGCCCGGGAGGCACTGGCCGAGCTCGGCCACGCGCCTTCCCCGCTGATCCCGGGAACCCGTGGCGCCCCCGGCTGGCCCGACGGCGTCGCGGGGAGCATGACCCACTGCCTGGGCTACCGCGCGGCCGTGGTCGGGCACGCTCATGAGATCGCCGCCGTGGGGATCGACGCCGAGCCGCTGCAGCCGCTCCCCGACGGGGTGCTGGAGGCCATCTCGCGCCCCGAGGAACGGACCGTCCTGGCCGCGCTCACCCACTCCGGGGCCGTGTCCCCGATCGCCTGGGACCGGGTGCTGTTCAGCATCAAGGAGTCCATCTACAAGGCGTGGTACCCGGTGACCGGCAAGCCGCTGGACTTCCCCGAGGCGTCCGTCCGGATCTCCCCGGACGGAACCTTCACCGCCCGCCTCCTCGTCCCCGCCCCACAGCTCGACGGACGGCCGCTGACCGGCTTCGACGGCCGCTGGACCACCGGCAACGGCCTGGTGGTGACCTCCATCGTCGTCCAGCGGGCCGGCTGACCACCCCCGCCCGCCGTCGCCCGCTCCGGACTGCTCCGGACCGCTCCGGACCGCTCCGGACCGACCCACCCGGTCCGGAGCGTCGCGCGCGTCCGTGCCTCCGCGTGTCCCGTGCGTCCGTGCGTCCGTGCGTCCGTGCGCGACGATGGCGGTCATGAACGCCACCACTGAGATCGCCACCGGCGAACTGAACGGCGGCCCGGTCGACCCCGGGGCGCTGCGCACCCTCGCCCTGACCAACTACGGCCACTTCACCACCATGCTCGTCGAGGACGGCCGGGTCCGGGGGCTGGAGCTCCACCTGCGACGCCTCGCCCGGGACTGCCGAACCCTCTTCGGGACCGCGCTCGACACCGAGCGCGCACGCCACTGGGCGCGACGGCTCGCCCCCGGCCCCGGGCGCCGGATCCTCCGTCTCACGGTGTTCGACCCGGCCCTCGACCTCGGTCGGATCGCCGCCGGCGCCGCCCCCGCCGTCCTCGTCACGGCACGGCCGGCGGCGCCGGACCCTCCCGGGCCGCTGCGGGTGCGCACCGCCGTGCATCTGCGCGACCTTCCCGAGGTGAAGAGCGTCGGCCTCTTCGGCGCGCTGCGCCACCGCCGCGCGGCGCAACGGGACGGCTTCGACGACGTGCTCTTCACCGACCGGGAGAGCTCCGTCTCCGAGGGCGGTACCTGGAACATCGGCTTCGTCCGGGGCGACCGCGTCCTGTGGCCGGACGCGCCCTGCCTGACCGGTACGGCGATGGAACTGCTGCGGGATGCCGGCAATCCGCGCACCGCGCCCGTCTCTGTCGGCGAACTCGGAGACTACGAGGCTGTGTTCGCCACCAACGCGGTGACCGGCGTCCGTCCCGTCACGCTGATCGACGACCTCCGGTTCCCCGCCGCGCACCCGACGATCCGCCGCCTCGCCG
This sequence comes from Streptomyces otsuchiensis, assembly GCF_004305975.1. Taxonomy (GTDB): domain Bacteria; phylum Actinomycetota; class Actinomycetes; order Streptomycetales; family Streptomycetaceae; genus Streptomyces; species Streptomyces otsuchiensis. The sequence continues at coordinate 34,047 of NZ_BHZI01000007.1, read as the reverse complement.
CCACTTACCGGGAGCTGCCCACCACCCGGCTGTGACCGGGCACGGCACGGCCCCCGTCCGCGCTCCGTGCCCCGCGCTCCGCGAGACGGCTCTCACCGGCCTGCCACGGGCCGGCGGTCGTGGCCCGGTGTAGCAGGATGGGGCCATGGACCTGCGCATCTTCACCGAGCCCCAGCAGGGGGCGTCCTACGACACGCTGCTGACGGTCGCGAAGGCGACCGAGGACCTCGGATTCGACGCCTTCTTCCGCTCCGACCACTATCTGGCCATGGGCGACGCGGACGGGCTGCCCGGCCCCACCGACGCCTGGATCACCCTCGCCGGACTGGCGCGCGAGACCAGCCGGATCCGCCTCGGTACCCTCATGACCGCCGGCACCTTCCGGCTGCCGGGCGTGCTCGCCATCCAGGTCGCGCAGGTGGACGCGATGTCCGGCGGCCGCGTCGAACTCGGCCTGGGCGCGGGCTGGTACGAGCGCGAGCACACCGCCTACGGCATCCCCTTCCCGGAGGAGAAGTTCCCCCGGCTGGAGGAGCAGCTGGCCATCGTCACGGGGCTGTGGGGGACCCCGGCGGGGGAGAGCTTCAGCTACGAGGGAGAGCACTACCAGGTACGGGACTCCCCGGCGCTGCCCAAGCCCGCCCAGGAGCGCGTCCCGGTGCTGATCGGCGGCCTCGGAGCCCGGCGCACCCCACGCCTGGCGGCCCGCTACGCCACCGAGTTCAACATCCCGTTCGCGTCCGTCCAGGACAGCGAGCGGCAGTTCGGCCGGGTCCGCGAGGCCGCCCGCGAACAGGGACGCGATCCACGGGATCTCGTGTACTCCAACGCGCTGGTGGCCTGCGTCGGCAAGGACGACGCCGAAGTCGCCCGGCGCGCGGCGGCGATCGGCCGGGACGCCGCCGAGCTGCGGGAGAACGGCCTGGCCGGTTCACCCGCCGAGGTCGTCGACGCGATCGGGCGGTACGCGGAGATCGGCGCCTCCCGGATCTACCTCCAGATCCTCGACCTGCACGACCTGGACCATCTGGAGCTGATCGCCGCACAGGTCCAGCCCCAGCTGGCCGGCCTGGGCGGCTGACGGGCGTCCTCCCGCCGGGCGACTCGTGGCGCCGCCCGGCGGGGAGGACGGCCGTCCCGCCGGGCGGTCCGTCACCGGCCGTCGGCAAGTGCTTCCAGATCCCGCAGCTGTTGGCCTACCGGGCCCAGGGTGATCATGCCGCTACCGGCCGCGTGCTCGGCCGCCGCCGGCCGCAGGCTCTCCACGGCGCGCCGAGCGGTGGCGCGGTCGCCCACCAGCAGGGCCGCCCGCCCGAGCAGCGACCACAGGACCTCGGTGAGGAGATCTCCCGGCGGTGCGGCAACCCCACGCAACGCCTCACGCGCGGTATCGGTCCGTCCCTCGGACGCCAGCAGCAGGGGACGCACCCACGGCTCGTACGGCCCCCAGCACGCGTCGCTGTCGGCGACGACGGGCCGCCCGTGCAACACGTCGACGCTCAGCAGGGCCAGCGGAAGCAGCCCCTCCCGGACCCCGGGCATGCCCGCGTCCTTCAGCGGCTCGGCCGCCCGCCGGTACGCCGCCTGTGCCGCCTCGGGCGGTTCCCGGACAGCCGTGCGCAGCGCTCGGTACCAGCCGGTGAAGACGCCGACCAGCGGCAGCTCGTGCCGCAGTGCCAGCTCGTCGGCCGCTCCGGCGTGCCGGTCCGCTCCGGCGAGGTCCGCCAGCGCGCACCGCGCCTGGACGCGCACCAGGTGACCCAGGACCGCGTACCGGGCCAGGCCGTTGCGTTCCGCGAGCTCCAGTACCTCTGCGCCGATCGCGTCGCGCCGGGCCGCCAGCCCCGTCCTGGTGAAGGTCTGGAGGTAGGTGCCGTTGAGCGCGTAGGCCAGCAGCGCCGCGTCGTCCAGGCCGCGGGCCAGCTGCTCGGCCTGCCTGGCCGCCCGCCGTGCACGCGCGCCGGTGCCCGCGGGGTCGGCCCCCGGAGGAGGGGTGCCCCGTGACTCGACGGCCACGGTGGCCAGCAGTCGGCACCTGGCCGCCTCGTGCCCCGTGGCCGGCAGCTGCCTCAGGGTGCGGTCGGCCACGCCGACCAGCCACCGGGCCTGTTCCGGATCGTCGGAGCGGGTCCAGACGGCGGGCACGTCGTAGACGCCGATGACCCGTGCGGTCAGCTCCGGGTCACCGAGCCGTTCCGCCGCCGCGACCGCCGCCACCCGGTGCCTGCGTGCCGACTCCAGCCCGCCGCCGCCGGTGACGGCGAGATCCCGCATCAGCCCGGCGGTGGACTCCAGCCTGGTGCCCGCACGGGGCGCGACCGCCCTCTCGTAGGCGGCGGTCGCCTCGGCCCATACCCGGTCCGTCGTGTCGCCGCCCGGGCCCAGGTGGTCCGCCTGCCGCAGAACGTCCTCCTCCAGGCGGCGCAGCCGGGGGCCGGGGTCCACTCCCAGTTCCTCGCGGAGCATCGTCCGCGCCCGGCGGGAGACCGAGAGCGCGTCGGCCTGCCTGCCCGCGCGGTAGAGGGCCAGGGCGAGCAGCCGCCAGCCCTCCTCGCGCCAGGGGTGCTCGGCCACATGCGCGTCCAGCTCGGCCGCCACCTCGGCCGCGGACCCCAGCGTGACGCGGGCCTCCGCGTACCGCTCGACCGCGTGCAGGCGCAGGTCGGTCAGCCTGGAGCGGTCAGGGCGGGCCCAGGCGGAGTCGCCGAAGTCGGCGTAGGCGGGGCCACGCCACCGCTCGAGTGCTTCGCCTAGGCGGGCGGCGACCAGCCCGGGCGGCGCGTCCTCCACGTCGCGGGTCACCTGCTCGAACCACCAGGCGTCGACCTCGTCCACCCCGGCCCGCAGGGCGTATCCGGGGCCCTCGGTGACCAGCAGGCGGGCCGGTGCCCGCGGCGGCCGGCCGGGCTCCAGCGACCTGCGGAGCGCCGAGACGAAGGTACGGACCGCGCCGACGGCGTCGCTGGGCGGCTCGTCCCACAGGTCCGCCACCAGACGGGCGACGGGCACGACGCGGCGCCGGGCCACGATCAGCCGGGCCAGCACGGCGCGGTGCCTGGGGCCGCGCAGGGCCAGTGGCCTGCCGTCGCCGTCCCAGGCGGTGACCGCCCCCAGCACCCCGAACTCCACGCCCATGTCCGCGGCCGCCTTCCCGTGCCCGTCCGCGGCACGCTCGCTCATCGAACGCTCATCCGGCGGCCCGAGGGTGGAGACACCGGCCGACGGCACCGCCGCCGGACCGGCCGCTCACCTGAACGACCGGAACGAGGCACACCATGGCACAGACGATTCCCGGATTCGCCCACCACCGCGTGACCGTCGCCGACGGTGTGGAACTGTGGGCGGCCGTCGGCGGGTCCGGCCCGCCCGTGGTCCTGCTGCACGGCTTTCCGCAGACACATCTGATGTGGCGCCACGTCGCCGCGGACCTGTCGGCGGACCACACCGTGATCTGCCCGGACCTGCGCGGCTACGGCGACAGCGACAAGCCGCGCGAGGAGGGGCCGGACACCTACTCCAAGCGCACCATGGCGGCCGATGTCGTCGCCCTGGCGGGCGCTCTCTCGGCCATCAGCGCTTCGCGCTGGCCGGCCACGACCGCGGAGCGCTCGTCGCCTTCCGCGCCGGGCTGGACCACCCGGGCACCGTCACCCACCTGGCCTGCCTGGACGTCCTGCCGACGCTCGACATGTGGGAGGCGCTGCACGGCACGACCGCCGCGGTCGGGTTCCACCTGTATCTGATGGCACAGCCACCCGGACTTCCCGAACGGATGATCGAAGCCGACCCCGACGCCTTCTTCGGCCACTTCCTCGACACCTGGACCCACAGCCCGGACGCCGTCCCGGCGGATGTCCGCGCCGTGTATCTGGAGGCGTGCCGTAACGCCGTCCCATCCATCGTGGCCGACTACCGGGCGTCCGCGGGGCCCGATGTGGCGCACGACCAGGCAGACCGCGCCGCCGGGAACCGGCTGTCGATGCCGGTCACGGTGCTGCAGCAGGACTGGGGCGCCGCCCTCGGCTACGAGGCGGCAGCGCTCTGGGGCGCCTGGGCGGCCGACCTACGCCACTCCACCGTCTCGTGCGGGCACTTCATGGCCGAGGAGGCGCCCGCCGACGTCGCCACCGCGCTCCGGGAGCTGATGGCGCGATAGGCGAGGGGCGGTGTCCCGGGCCGCGGTGGGATCGGACGGCGCACGGTGGGAAGGGGGCCGTTCGCGTGGACGGCGGTCACCCGGCGTTCATCGGAACGGGAGGCGGGGCGGCGGCGGACGTTCACCGTCCCTGCCTAGCGTGCCGGGCGTGCCCCGGGGCAGCCGCCCCGGCCGATCCCGACAGGACACGCCGCCATGCGCCTCGCCCTCCGACCAGCAGCCGGCCCGGCTCGCACACCGCTGCGCCGCGGGCGGCGAACGCCCACCGCCCGGACGCCCGGGGCACGGACATCCACCGCCCGGACGTCCGCCGCGACCGGCCTGGCCCTGCTGCTCGCCCTCCTGGCGGGGCCGGCCGGTGCCGCCACGGCTCAGCCGCCGTCGGCCGGGTACTCCCGCCAGCAGCAGGAGGCCGACTCCCGCCTCACCTGGGGCGTGGTACCCGCCGGGGAGGACGGTGCGGACGGCCGGGTCTCACTCCGGCTGGAGGCCGAACCCGGCTCGGCACACCGTGACTTCGTGGAGGTCACCAACTTCTCCGACCGCCCCGTGACCTTCTCCCTGACCGCGTCGGACGGGGTGATCGTGGACTCGGGGGAGTTCGACCTGCTGCCGCGGTCGGAGGAACCGGTCGGTGGCGGCTCCTGGATCACGATCCAGGAGGAACTCTCACTGGACGGGCGCAGCAGTGCCGTGGTGCCGTTCACCCTGGAGGTGCCGCACGACGCGCTCCCCGGCGACCACCCCGGCGGGATCGCCGTGTCCGTCCTCACGACGGGTGAGGACGATCGGGGCAACGCGGTGGCGCTGGACGCCCGAGTCGGTGTGCGGACGCATCTGCGGGTGGCCGGGGAACTCGCCCCGCGGGTCGAGCTGACCGACGTCCGGGCCACGTACCGGACCTCCTGGAACCCCTTCCGGCCCGGAACGGTCGAGGTCTCCTGGACGGTCGCCAACACCGGCAACGTCCGGCTCGGTTCGGCCCAGGACGTCGAGGTCGCCGGCCCGTTCGGCCTCGGGTCCGCCACCGGCCCGGCGGTCGCCGAGCAGCGCGAGGTGCTTCCCGGCGGGAACGGCACGGAGGAACGGTACGCGGCGGAGGTCTGGCCGCTGGGCCGGCTCTCCGCCCAGATCACGGCGGAACAGCGCACCGTCGGTGAGGACGTCGTCGAGGCGGCGCTGCGCGACGCCCACGCGCGGGCCCGTGTCATCGCGGTGCCCTGGCCCCAACTTGGCCTGCTGGCGCTGGTGCCGCTCACCGTCGTGGCCCATCGGTGGCGCCGTCGCAGGCAGCGCGAGCGGCTGGCCGAGGCGGTCGCCGCTGCCCGCGCCGATCAGGCGCCGTCCCCGGAGATCCCTTCCCCGTAGCACTCCGCACGTGCCGTCGGTGGCGCGTTCATCTGACACCGACCCGACCGTCACACGTCGTTGGGTCCGCATTGGCGACCGGCTGACAAGGTGCGATGCGACGACGTTCACGTCACCCACACAGTGAAGGAACACCATGCGCACTTCTGCGATGCGGCGCGGCCACGGATGGCTCGCCGGCGCGGTCACGGCCGGGCTGCTGGCAACCGCCGGTGCCGCGCCCGCCGTTGCGTCCGAAGCCACCACGGCGGCGGTCGCCGGCTCCCCCGAGCGGGTCATCCTCAATCCGACCGCCGACCCGACGACCTCCCAGACCGTCACCTGGCGCTCGGTCGGGGTCTCCGCCGACCTCACCGCGGTCGTCGAACTCCGGCACCCCGACGGCCGGGTGGAGAAGGTCCTGGCGTCGCCCACCAAGGACATGACGCTCCCCGGCGGCCCCGCCGTCACCTTCTCCGCGACCCTCACCGGACTGGCCCCGTCCACCGGCTACGCCTACCGGCCGATCAGCGGCGAGCGGGCCGGCGAGTGGAACTCCTTCACCACCGCGGCCGACTCCGACGAGCCCTTCACCTTCACCTGGTACGCCGACGGCCAGAACGACCTGACGGAGAAGTGGACCCCGATCGTCGAGCTGACCTCCCGGGCCTTCCCCAACTCCGAACTGACCCTGCAGTCCGGTGACCTCATCGACCGCTCCGTGGAGAACGAGTGGGAGGAGTGGTTCACCATCACCGGCGGTGAGCGGCAGACCGAGAACTGGCTGCCCGCCATCGGCAACCACGAGTACAGCCAGGACCCGGCCGCCGACTTCTGGGACGCCGGCTTCACCGTGCCGGACAACGGGCCCCGGGTGCCTGCCGACGCCTCCGAGAAGGACCGGCCCTACCTGGAGATCATCACCGAGCACTTCCGCAACCAGGTCTACTACAGCGACTACCAGGGTGTCCGTTTCGTCCAGCTGAACTCCCACACCGTCGGCCAGAACGCCGTCCAGAACGAGCAGGGTGTCACCCTCCCCGCCCTGTCCACCGCCGAGTGGCGCAGCCTCTACTTCGGAGTCCAGGCCGAATGGCTGGACCGCGTCCTCGCCGAGGAGGACGGCAACTGGACCGTGGTGACCTACCACCACCCGGCCTACTCGGTCTCCGCCGGCCGCGACAACGCGGAGGTCCGCGCCAACTGGGTGCCGGTCATCAAGAAGCACGACGTGGACCTGGTGCTCTCCGGGCACGACCACACCTACGCCCGGGGATACCTGGACAGCGACCGCACCGACGACCCCGGCGTCACCGACGGCCCCGTCTTCGTCGTCTCCAACTCCGGCCCGAAGTACTACAACCTGGCCCCGGTCGACGACAACGTCTGGGTGAACAACGGCGCCACGCAGGTGGTGCGGCACGCCCAGACCTCCATCACCTCCGGTCTGCGCGTCACCCCGGACAGCATCTCCTACGAGGCGATCGTGGCCCAGAAGGGCGGCAGCCCGACCACCGGCCTGGAGCTGGGCGAGACCATCGACTCCTTCACCGTCTCCCGTCACGCCGACGGCTCCAAGAGCGTGACCGAGGGCATCGAGCGCCGGGTCGCCACCGGCCTCGCCGACGGCGCGGCGGAGCCCGTCGACGGCGACATCGTGGTCGAGGCCGTCGTCCCCGACCGGGAGATCGAGCCCGGCGCGCTGACCCTGACCATCGCCGGCGAGGGCGAGGTCGTCTCCCTCGGCGAGGCCCGCGACGGCGGCGACCGCTGGTCCTTCGGCGCAGACCTGCCGACCCTGTCCGTCACCGACACCCGCTACGAGGCGGCCGGCTGGTCCGTGACCGGCGGCGCGGGCGACCTCACCGGCACCGGCGGCCGCCTCTCCGCCGGCTACCTCGGCTGGAACCCGCTCGTCCTCAACGGTGCCACCGCCGACGGCGGCCCGAACGTCCCCGGACTGCTCAACGGCGGTGAGGGGCTGGCCGGTTCGCACCGTCTCGCGGTCGCCGACGACCACTCCCGCTGGGGCACCACCGACCTCTCCGCCGACCTGGTGCTGGACGTGCCCGCGTCCACGCGACAGGGCAGCTACCGCGGCGCGGTGCACGTCTCGCTCTTCCCGGTGGACTGAACCCCGCCGCTCCCCCTGGTACGGCCGAACCCGGTGGGCCGCCACGCCTGTAGAGGTGTGGCGGCCCACCGCCGCGACGGCACCGTCCGGCCTCCGCTCACCGAGTGGCGTCGGCCCCGGGCCGCTCGGGCCGCACGGAGCCGGCGCGTTCGAGCTCCAGCAGTCGCCGCTTGCGCGCCATCCCGCCTCCGTAACCGGTCAGGTCTCCACGCGCGCCCACGACCCGGTGGCACGGGACGATGACGCCGATCGGGTTCCTGCCGTTGGCCAGTCCCACGGCCCGCGCGGCGGTCGGCCGTCCGATCCGCTCCGCGAGCTGCCCGTAGGAGACGGTCCGCCCGTACGGGATCTCCAGCAGCGCCTCCCACACCGTGCGCTGGAACGGCGTACCCCGCAGGCCGAGCGGCAGGTCGAAGACGGTGCGGCGCCCCGCGAAGTACTCCTCCAGCTGCTCCCGCGCCCGGTGGAACGGCCGCGTGTCCGGTGCACCGAAGAGCTCCTCGGAGGGACGGTAGAGCTGCCGTTCCATGTAGAGGCCGACGAGCCGGCCGTCCTCGGCGACGAGCGTCAGCGGACCGCAGGGGCTGTCCGTCACGGTGTGCACGCGGCGCCCCGCGGAGGTGGTGCTGCTGGTGGTCATGGTGTGTCCCTGGTGACGGCCCGGTCGCACACCCCGGGCGACGGCGGCCGGGCCGACGCCGTCAGCGCCGTGAGCAGCAGGGCTTCCCCGCACAGTGGGCGGGAGGACGGCCGGAGGAGCCGGGCGGAGGCGCCGTGTGACGCGTTCGGCGTGGGCGGGCCGGGCGTCACCTCCCGTGCCGGTGCCGCCGTCAACCGCGTCGTCCGGGTGTCGGCGGCGCCCGGGGCGACGGTCAGCGCGCGCAGGCGGTCCAGCGCCCGGAGCAGCGGCAGCACTCCGGCGCTGCCCGGCGGCGCGCCCAGCGTCTCGTTCAGCTCGCGGGCCGTGACCGGAGCCGAGGCCGACGTCAGCCGCTGGTGCAGCAGCGCGGGGACGCGGCCGCTGAGCGGCAGGAGGTGGCCGTTGACCGCCCAGAGGGTGCGCCCGGGGCCGTCGCCCAGGTGCACGATCTCGCCGCTCAGCCGCACGGGGGTGCCGGCGGTCAGCCCGGACGCGGGAGCGGGGGCCGGGGCGGGCTCCAGCCCTGCGGCCGAGCGCCGGGCCGCCCACCGGGCCCGTAGCGTGCGCTCGACCGCGTCGCCGTGGACCAGCGCCTTGGTCAGCTCGCCGATCGCGGTAGGTCCGGGGGTCGTGTCCGTGGTGCCCGCCGTGTCCGCCGTGCCCGTCGTGTCCGTGGTGGCGGCCGCGAGGTCGCCCAACTGGTTCTTCACCGCCGCCAGTGCCGCCCGGTACTGGGCGGGGAGCGAAAGCCGCAGTGCCAGGGTGGCGGGTCCGTACCGCTCCGCGTTGCGCAGCCCGGCGGGTCGGTAGAGCAGGTCGCCCGCCGACCCTGTCTGCGGTGGAGTTCCGGGGCCAGGGGCCGCGGTCTCCGCCGGGTCGGTGAACTCCACCGTCACCGTGCCGCGCACCACCCAGAGCAGCACCGCCTCGCCCGACGGCAGCGCGCGGTGGCAGCGGACCGTGCCGTTCGCGAGGACGATCTCGGTCGTCAGGGGCAGCGCCGGCCACCCGACCGACTCCCACAGCCCGCGCAGGGCCCGCCGTACCGCGCGCCAGGCCCCGACATCCAGCCCCAGCGCGTGCCGGACCTCGCACCGCCACTCCGTGCCCGTTCCCAGGACGCCGTCCACGCGTTCGGCGTAGCCGAGCGGTCCCCGGTCCCCGCCGCCCGGGAGGAGTGTGCCGGGCTCCTCCACCATGCCGTCCGCGGCGTGGAAATCGGCGCGCGCCGCCGCCGGGCCGATCTGGGCCGAAGCGGAGCGGCGGGCGCCGGAGACCGCCGCGGCGAACACCCCCTCGACGCCCAACGAGGCGGCGCCGCCCATGAGTCGGGCCGGTGTCCGGTCCCAGGCACGCACCACCGGTGCCCAGCGCTCGCGTTCGTCGCGTGGGCACGGCGGACCGGCCGGTGTCATGGGGCGGCCTGGGTGGCGGCGTCCCCGTCTCCGGTGCCCGGCGGGCCGAGGGCCGTCAGCGCGCGGAACCCCACCAGCACCCGCAGCAGGGCGCGGGCGTCCTCACGGTGCTCCGGAGCCAGGTCGAGGAGGGTGCCGACCCGCCGTACCCCGGCGCCGGGTTCGAGCGCGGCGAGCAGCCGCACCAGCACCGGGGGCGGCAGCCGGGTGGCGGTCACCAGCCCGCTCGCTGCACACAGCACGGAGTGGCCGCCCCGCGCCCAGCGAACCGGCTCCCGCGCGCACACCTCGGCGCGGTCCGGCAGGGCGACGGGCGCCGGGGCCGGCGCGGGGGCCGGGCGGAACCCGCCGGCCGTGGCGTACTCCAGCGCGAGCGCCGTGCGGCGGTCCGGTCCCTGGCGCTCGCCGGTGAGCCGGCGGACCGACTCCAGGGCGTCGCGCAGCACCGGCGGCAACTCGTTCTCACCGCCGGGTGGTTGATGAAGCGCGGTGGCCGGCGGGCTCGATGCCTGGCGGGCCGGGGCCAGCAGGTCGGGCAGGGAGAAGGTGGAGTAGGGGATCTCGCGCGGCACACCGATGTTGACGCTGATGGCGGGCCGGTCGGAGAGGTCGCTCTCACCGACGTGGTAGTACGACGCGGGCCAGTACAAGAGGTCGCCGGGCTCGGCCTCCGCGGTGAACGAACTCGGCAGGTGGCGCTCGTAGTCGACCACCGTGGAGACCTGGTGCTCCCAGGGCCGCCGGTGCCAGAACCGCATGCGCTTGCGGCCCTCGAGGGCGAACATGAACGTGGCGTAGCGGTCCTTGTGGACGCCGACCGGCGAGTGGCTGTAGTTGCCGTGGAACAGGGTGGTGATCGCGCCGGTCAGCGGCTGCCCGACCCGGCTCCACAGCCCCGCGTAGAAGGCGCGTTCCCGCTGCCAGAGCGGATGGTGGTGCGTGTGGAAGCCGGAGATCACCAACGAGTGTCGCTCACCGTGGAGTTCGTCCCGCATCCGCCGGGCGTAGCCGTCCCAGGAGCCGTCCTCGGCGCGGGGCAGCCTGCCCATGGGGGAGAGGGGGTGGTTGCGGCCCACGCCGAACTCCACCCCCGGCGGCATGGAGTGACCCCGGCCGTCCTCGCAGGCGGCGACGGCGCACGCGAACACCTCGTCGCGCGTGAACGGCGGGCTGGCCACCCCCTTGAACAGCACCGGCCCCCGGTCCCAGTGCCGCGCCGCGAAGGTGTCCCAGTCCAGGGCGCCGAGAACGGTGAGCGGGCCGGTGGTGACCGTCATCGGAGGGCTCCCCGCTGATCGTCGGTGGTGAGGGCACGCAACCGGTGGAGGGTGCGCAGCAGCGACAGCACGGCGGTGCTGCCCGCCGGGGCGCCGAGCCGCTGGGCGAGTTCGCGTGCGGTCACCGGGCCCTGGGCGGTGGCGAGTTCGTGGTGGAGCCGCGCGGGTGTGCCACCGCCGAGCGGGAGCAGGTGGCCGTTGACCGCCCATACGCTCCGGCCGGGGCCGTCGGCGAGTTGGATGATCTCCGCGATGCGGCGGACCGGGGTGTCCTCGTCCAGCGGGGAGTCACGGGCCGGGGGCGGGGGCGGTTCCAGGCCCCCGGCCGAACGGCGCGCCGCCCACTGGTGCCGCAGCAGCCGTTCCAGGTCCGGCCCGGCGGCGAGTTCGTGCAGCAGAGAGGCGGCTTCGGTCAGCGCCTCGGGCACGGTCACCGGGTCGGCCGCGGCGGCGGGGAAGTGGACGAACGGGACGGTGCCCCCGGTGCCCTCGTCGGGCCGCCGCTCTCCGGCGGCCCAGGTCAGCACCTCCCGCAGCAGCTCCTCGGCGTCCCGCGCGCCGGCGGGGACCGCGACCCGCAGGGTCCGGCAGCCCTCGCCGTGCAGTTCCTCGGAGCGGTACCCGGCCGGCCAGTGCAGCAGTTCACCCGCCACGCCGCGCAGCCGGTGGTGGGGGCGGTCCTCGGTGGCCGGTGCGTCGGCGCCCGGCCGACGTTCGCCCTCGTCCTCCCGCCGGAGCTCGACGTCCAGCGAGCCGTCGAGCACCCACAACAGGACGGCGGAGCCGGGAGGTCCCGGGAAGCCCGTGGTCCGCCGGTAGCGCTCGCCGGCGGTCAGCTCGGCGGTGACCGGCAGCGGTGGCTGGCCCACCTCGTCCCAGATAGAGCGCAGTTGGGCGCTGACCGCCGACCACCACCTGTACTCGTGGGTGAAGGGGTTCTCCAGGGTCAGCAGCCAGCCGGCGCCGTTCAGACGCTCGTTGACGCGGCGGCGGTAGTGGGCGTGGTCGTCGTCGGTGTCCTCGGGCAGCAGCCGGCCGGGTACCACGATGCGACCGGCGGTGGTGAAGAACCGCGCCCGGGTGAGGACATGGGCCTGTGTGCCGTCCCGGAACGGTTCGCCGACGGTCACGGCGCAGCGATGGGCGTCCGCAGCCGACAGGGCCGAGGGAACGGCCAGCACCTCGGGTCCGCGTCCCCAGTGGTGGCGGAGCAGCCGTGCCCGCCCGGCCGCCGTGGACGTGCCGGAGCCGGCGGTCGCGTCGGCGGGCGCACCGGCTTCGGCGATGGGCACCGCGTCGTCGCGGTGGCCGGGGCGGTTGGGGCCGGTCGTCGCGTTCATGGTGTGGCGACCTCCTCGGTCGGGCGGCTGAGCGTGTCGAGTCGCAGGCGCAGCCGGTTCGGTTCCCACTGGTAGGTGATCCGACGCCCGGCGGCCGGCCAGTCGAACGCGACCTGGCCGTGCTGCGGCCCACGCAGCTCCAGGCGCACCCCGTGGCCGAGCTCCTCGATGACCGTGTGACCGTCCAGGTGGGGGAGTTGGTGCCGTACGTGCTCGACGGCGTCCCGGAGCGCGATGCCGAGCCCGGCCAGGGTCAGCCGGTCGCCGCCGGCGACGGAGGCGACCGGTGGCAGCACGCTCGCGAAGGGGGAGTCGACATCGGCGGGCCGGACGTCGAAGGAGGCCGGGGGCGGCTCCATCGCCAGCAGCGGGCCGCCGTCGGCGCTGCGGAAGAAGTACGGGACGTCGCCACGGAGAAGCTGCCGCAGCTCGTCGGGACCGAACACCGGGCTGCCGCCGGAGGTGCCGGACGGGCCCGGCGCAGCAGAGGGTGCCTGTGCCCGGTCCGGCGCCCCGGGCGCGGCGGCCGGTGGCACACCGGGGGCTTCGGACGGCCAGAGCCAGGCGTCGAGCGCGCCCGCGTAGTGGGCGGTCCGCCGGGGGATGACCCGTACGTACTGGCCGGCCGCCCGGTCGGCGATGAACTCCCGCACCGCGTCGCGGTGCCGGACGAGATGGGTCCAGCCGTCGAACATGCCGCGCAGCAGGGCCGGCAGGTAACCGGCGTACCCGGTACGGCCCGTGGTGTCGCCGACCACCGACCGGGTGGAGGTGCGGGCGACCGCGCCGCGCCGACGGTGGAGCTCCAGCCCGCCGTCGTCCGCGCGGAGCCAGTACAGCACCGGGCCGGTCGGGGCGCACCAGCGCGCGTCGGTCTCCAGGCCCACGTGGTGCCAGGCGTCGTCGGCGGCGTCGGGCAGCAGCCCGGTGGCGGTGAGCCCGCCCAGCCCGGCGAGGTACGCCTCGGTGTCCACCGCGTACAGCAGCGGTTCGTCGCCGGGCCGGGCGCCGGCGAGCACGTTGTCCCCGTTGAGGTCGGCGATGCCCAGGCCGAACGCGGTGGCCGCGAAGGCCCCGGCACGGTGCCAGAAGCGGCGGGCGTCGGCCGGCTCCAGCACGGTGCCGGTCAGCCGCCAGCCGTTCTCCTCGCGCAGGGTCCCCTGCTGGGCGGGTGGGTCGATCCACTCCTGCCAGCTGTGGCCGGAGGCGTCGCCGGTGCCGTGCCACACGCGCAGGGTGGGCAGCCGGACGGGACCGGAGGCGGGGGGAAGGGAGGTGAGCAGCGCGAACAGTGAGCCGTCCTCGCCGACGAGCAGCTCCTCCCCGGTCGCGGGGCGCGGCTTGTAGGCAGCGTGGCCACCGCCCGCGAGGCCGACGCGCAGCACCCGCTGCCCGCCGTTGTGGGTCTCCTCGCCGTTGGCCCACAGTGAGGTGACCGGGCCCTGCCAGCGGGCGCCGGACGGCCAGCCCGGCGCGCCCAGGTCACGGCCCAGCCGGTCCAGGAAGAGATCGAGGAAGGCCAAGTACTGGGCGGCGCGGTGCTCGGCGTAGCGGGCGGCGGTGCCGGGGTCGCCCGCCGCGCAGGCCGCGAAGATCTCGCCGGTGACCGCGCCGAACAGTCCGGTGTCGGTGACGTCGAGGACGTGTGGCGCCAGGACGGCGGAATGCCGGGGCGCGGTGCGGGCGCAGTAGCCGTCGAAGCGGTCGATCGCCGCACGCAGCGGTGCGAACCGTTCCCCGGCGAGCAGCAGTCCGATCCCGGCCGCTTCGTCCGGTCCGGTCAACTCCCTTTCGTGGACGAGCATTCCGCCGGGGCCCGAGGTGAGGACGGGCGGGATGGCGCCGGGCGCGCCCGAGGTGCGCACCAGCTCCGTCAGGCGCCGGAGCGCGCTGACCCGGCCGGGCGCCGCGCCGGCCGGAGTGGTCTGCCGGGGTGCGGTGGCCGGCGCGTCGGGAAGCCGGAGCAGGGGCGGGTGGGGAGCGTTGTTCATTCGCGTGGTCCGTGACGTCGCGGGGATGTTCCGGCCTCGGGGGCGCGGGTGCGGGCGTCGGCGCCGGGGCGCCGCACGGCCGGGCCGGGCCGGCCTCGTCCCGCCGGCGCTGCGGGGTGGGCGGCGGGGCCCCGGGCCAGCCGTGCCCGGGGCCCCTGGTCCGTCGCCGCGTCCGCGCCCGGGCGGACCGCCCGGGCGCGGAGGTGGTTCAGACTGCGGCGATGCAGCAGTAGTGGCTGCTGCAGGTGCCCGGGTGACCCACCGAGAACATGGAGGTGGTCTGCCCCTCGGGCAGTTCGGTCTCCAGTTCACCGACGACGAGGTCGAAGGCGTCGATCCCGGTCACCGGCTCGGTGAACTCCTGGGGTGCTGCCATGCTGATCACTCCTCACAGGTCGGGAAGCCCGCCGGATGACCGTCCGGGCGTGCCGGAGTCGCCCGCTGGCGGGCGGCGGGTCCGGGGCTTCCGTGGTGGGGTGGCCGTCGCCTGGCCCGGGTTCGTGGGAACGCCGGGCGCGTCGGTGCGGCCGTCTGTGCGATGTCACGTGACGGCGGCAAGACTCGCAGTCAATTCGCGAAAGCGTCAAGCGGAATGCGAAAGGCCCGGTGCGGGTGGCGAAATAGCTGCCCGGTGCTGCCCGTGAATATCGTGGTTTCGGAGTGGATACAGGAAGAAGTCGGTCCGCCGGTTGTCCTGTTTCGTAGCGAGTGTCCCGGCTTCATCCGGCTGAAAACAGCCCGTGAGCTGGAGTGATGTCCGGTCGCGGGTGCGCGGCGCGTCCGCTGGGCCGAAAGTCTGCGTATCCGCAGCGTATCAACAGAAGTGAATTCCGGGGCCCTTCCGTCCCGATGGGTATCAAGTGCGTGGCGCCACGGTGACTTCAGGTTTAGTCGTGGACCGAAGGATATCCGGAACGGATCCGGAACGGGGCCGAGTCGGTGCCGAGAACGGAATGCGGAGTTCCGGTCGCGCACAGCAGGAAGCCCCGGGCGGATCGCGCCCGGGGCTTCCTCACGCTGCCGGCCGGAGGCCGGTCGACCGCGGTCAGATGACCTTGGTGTCGACCTCCGCGAAGTGGCAAGCGACCGGGTGGCCCATACCGCGGTCCTTCAGTGCCGGTTCTTCGGTGGCGCAGATGTCCTGCGCCTTCCAGCAGCGGGTCCGGAAGCGGCATCCGCTGGGCGGGTCGATCGGGCTGGGGACGTCGCCGGTGAGCACCGTGCGCCGGCGCTTGCGCTCCTTCCGGGGATCGGCCAGCGGGGCCGCCGAGATCAGCGCCTGGGTGTACGGGTGCGAGGGGCTGGTGTACACCTGCTCGCGGGGCCCGGTCTCCACGACCTTGCCGAGGTACATCACCGCGACGCGGTCCGAGATGTGGCGGACCACGGACAGGTCGTGCGCGATGAAGACGTAGGCCAGGCCCAGCTGGTCCTGGAGGTCCTCCAGGAGGTTGACGACACCTGCCTGCACCGAGACGTCCAGCGCCGAGACGGGCTCGTCCAGCACCAGCAGCTTCGGTGCCAGCGCCAGCGCGCGGGCGATGCCGATGCGCTGCCGCTGACCGCCGGAGAACTCGTGCGGGTAGCGGTTGCCGTGCTCGGGGCTCAGGCCGACCAGCCGCAGCAGTTCGGCGACCCGGTCGCGTCCGCCGTCGCGCCAGCGTCCCTGCACCTTCAGCGGCTCGGCGATGATGTCGTTCACCGGCAGCTTGGGGTTGAGCGAGGCCATCGGGTCCTGGAAGACCATGCCGGCGTGGCGGCGGACCGCCTGCATCGGGCCGCGCTTGAGCCCGGTGATCTCCTGCCCGTCGAACCGCACCGACCCGGAGGTCGGCTTGATCAGCTGGAGGATGGCCCGCCCGGTGGTGGACTTCCCGCAGCCGGACTCGCCGACGACGCCCAGCGTCTGGCCCGCGTCCACACTGAAGTTGACCTTGCTGACGGCCTGGACCTGGCCGACGACCCGGCGCAGCACGCCCGAGCCGTATACCGGGAAGTTGACCACCAGGTCGCGGACTTCGAGGAGTTCCTCGCGGTCCTCGGACTTCTTGGCCAGGTCGGTGGCACCGGCCCTGCCGTCGGTGGAGGCGCCACCGGCGGCAGGTCCGGTCCCGTCACCCGCGCCGGCCGTGGCGCCGGTGCCGGTGCTGGTCCCCGCGTCGTTGGCGGTGGGCTCGTCGGCGCTCTCCGCGCCGGCGGGGCCGGTCTTCTCGGAGGTCGCCGTCATCGCCCCTCCTCACTTTCGGTTCCGGCGCCGGCGGGCGGCGCGGTCTCGGGGTCGGCGCGGAAGAACGCCGTGGGGTCCTCCGCCTCCGCCAGCTTGTCGCTGTGGTGGCAGGCGGCCCAGTGTCCCTCGCCGACTCCGGCGAGATCGGGCTCGGACTCCTCGCAGACGTCGGTCGCCAGCGGGCAGCGCGGGGAGAACGGGCAGCCCCGCGGCAGGTGGATCAGCGACGGGGGAGTGCCGGTGATCGGCCGCAGCCGGCTGTCGGTCTCGCCCTCCAGGGAGGGGATGGAGCCCAGCAGGCCGGCGGTGTAGGGCATCCGCGGCTCGTAGAAGATGTGGTCGGTGTCGCCGACCTCCACGGACTTCCCGGCGTACATGACCAGCGTCTTGTGCGCCATGCCGGCGATCACGCCGAGGTCGTGGGTGATCATCAGGATCGCGGCGTTGACCGCGTCCTTGACCTCCAGCAGCTTCTCCAGGATCTGCGCCTGGACGGTCACGTCGAGCGCGGTGGTCGGCTCGTCCGCGATGATCACGTCCGGGTTGTTGATGATCGCCATGGCGATCATCACGCGCTGCCGCATACCGCCGGAGAACTCGTGCGGGTAGGCCCGCAGCCGCTTGTCGGCCTGCGGGATGCCGACCATGTCGAGCATCTCCTTGGCCCGGCCGAGCGCCTGCTTGCGCGGCACCAGGTGGTGGGCGAGGACCGCCTCCGCCAGCTGGTCGCCGACGCTGTGCACCGGGTTCAGCGACGTCATCGGGTCCTGGAAGATCATCGCGATCTTCTCGCCGCGCAGGGCGCGTTGCTGGGCGGGCCGCATGGACAGCAGGTCCTGGCCGCGGTAGGTGATCGAGCCCGAGATCCGGGCGCTCTTGGGGAGCAGCCCCATGAGAGCCATGGACGACACGGACTTGCCGGAGCCCGACTCACCGACGATGCCCAGGACTTCGCGGGCGTGGAGGGTGTAGCTGACTCCGCGCACCGCCTTGACGGCGCCGTCGTCGGTGGGGAACTCCACGGTGAGGTTCTCGACCTTGAGGAGTTCCTCGTCGAGCGGCGGCTTGGCGTCGGCCAGCGTGTAGGCGGTGTGCACCTCTTCGGCGGCCTCGGTCACCGGTTCCGCTGCGGTGGAACCGGTGTTCAGCGTCCCCGAGGTGTTGAGGGGAGGGTTGATGCTCATCAGTCACGCACCCGGTTCTGTCGGGGGTCGAAGGCGTCGCGCAGGCCGTCACCGATGAAGTTGACCGACAGCGCGATGCCGATGATGAAGACACCTGGCCAGTAGAAGAGCCAGGCGCGCGTCATCATCGCGGTCTGGTAGTCGGTGATCAGCCTGCCGAGCGAGGTGTCGGGCGGCTGGACGCCGAGGCCCAGGAAGGACAGCGCGGACTCCAGCAGCACCGCTGCGGCGATGGCGAGCGTCACCGACACGATGATGATGCCGACGACGTTCGGCAGCAGGTGGCGGAAGATGATCCGCTTCGCGGAGGTGCCGACGGAGCGGGCCGCCTCCACGAACTCCTTCTCCCGCAGCGAGAGGACCTCACCGCGCACCAGGCGGGCCGTCTGGGTCCAGGTGACCAGGCCCAGCATGATGCCGAGGAAGACGATGCCCTTGCGGCCGGCCATGGCGGCGACCACGGCGGCGAAGACCAGCACCGGGATGGTGATCATGACGTCGGTGAGGCGCATCAGCACGGCCTCGGTCCAGCCGCGGAAGTAGCCCGCGACCGCGCCGATGACGGTGCCGATGACGGTGGCGACGATGCCGACGAGGAACGCGACGGTCAGCGAGACCTGCGTGCCGCGCATCACCACCGCGAAGTAGTCCCGGCCGATGTCGTCCTGGCCGAAGGGGTGTTCACCCCAGGAGAGGCCGCCACCGCCGAGGAACGACGGCCACAGGCCCAGTGTCGGGCGCCCGCCCTCGACCACGGCGCCGGTGGAGACCGGGTTCTTGTCCCACCAGCCGGGGATGGGCCCCCAGCCGATGGAGGTGGAGGCGAGGCCCAGGATCAGGCCGAACAGCACCATGCCGACCAGCGCGCCCTTGTGCCGGAAGAACCGGCGTACCACGAGCTGGAACTGGGTCCGTGCGACGACGTCCATGCCCTGGGCCGCGTCGGCGGCCGTACCGGGTGTCTGCGTGGTCCCGGCCGGCTGCGCTTTGTTCTTGCGCATCATCTCAAACTCCTGTCAGGACAGCCGGATACGCGGGTCGAGGAAGGCATAGGCGATGTCCGCGATCATGTTGAAGATCACGATCGCGCCGCCTGCCACCAGGAAGAACGCCATGATCGGCATGGGGTCGCCCTGCTCGATGCCGTCGAAGAGCAGCACACCCATCGCCTTCCAGCCGAACACCCGCTCGGTGACGACCGCGCCACCGATCAGGGTGCCGATGTCGTAGGCGGTGAGCGTGGTGATGGGGATCATGCCGTTGCGCAGCGCGTGGCGGGTGATCACCGCCCGCTCGGTCAGGCCCTTGGCACGCGCGGTGCGCACGTAGTCCTGGTTCATCACCTCGAGCATGCTGGCGCGGGTGTAGCGGGTGTAGCCCGCCAGGGAGACCAGCACCAGGGCCAGGGTGGGCAGCAGCAGGTGCCCGGCGGAGTCGAGGGTGTGCTCCCAGAAGGTTCCCTCGAAGTTCGGGGTGGACGGGCCGATCGTGGAGATCGGGCGGCCGCGGATCCGGCTGTGCGCCGAGTAGTCGGCGAAGGACTGCATCACGCGGTCGGTGAAGATCACGCCCGCGGTGAACAGGCCGGTGAAGACGGCGGCCGGGATCGCCTGCCGGCGGTACAGCTCGCCGCCGAAGAACCAGCCGAGGCCGGCGCAGACGGCGACGGTGATCAGGGTGAGGACCAGCAGCGTGGCGATGTTGGGGTCGTCCAGCAGCGGGGCGAGCACCACGGCGCAGACGATGCCGATCGCGGCCGCGCTCAGCGCGGCCCGCATCGGCGGGCTCTTCCACTCCAGGCCGCTGACCAGGGTGGTGAAGGCGACGGCACCGGCGATCGAGGTCAGGGCGATCACGAAGATGCCCAGGCCCGGCTCGGCGAACCAGCCGGTGGCCGAGAGGACGGTCAGCAGGATCGCCATGACGACGGTCGTCACCGCGAAGGTGGTCCAGCGGGTGCGGCGGTCGGTGATCAGCAGGGCGCTGCAGGAGAGTCCCACGACGATCGACAGGATCGCGATGACCATCGCCGACAACGTCGGATCGGCCAGCCAGTTGTTGATCTCGATGGCGCCGTACTGCTTGAGCAGCGTGCCGACCCAGAACAGCGGCAGCGAGAAGCAGACGAAGGCGATGAAGGTGACGGTCTGGTCCAGCCCGCTGTACTGGCGGAGCGCGGAGATCACACCGATGGAGATGCCGAAGACGATGGCGAGGATCGTCGCCGCCGTCAGCAGCTGGATGGTGGCCGGGAACGCGGTGCCCAGCATCGTGTTGACGTCCTGGCCCTGGCGGTTGACACCGAGGTCACCGGTGATCGCACTGGTCAGCCAGAGCAGATAGCGGATCAGAACCGGTTTGTCGAGGTTCATCCGCTCGGTGATGGTCGCCATCGCCGCGTCCCGCTCGTTGTCGGGAAGCTGACGGGCCTCCTCCAGCGGGTCGTTGGCGTTGGCGGCCAGGACGAACATGACCGCGGTGGCGGCCAGGAACACCCATAGCGAGACGAAGAGCCGCCGCGCGATGAAGACGAGCATGGCGCTGACTCCTGAAGTTTCCGTGACAGAAGGAAGTTGGTACGCGGACGGGGCCGGGGGGTCTGTGAGGCCCCCCGGCCCCGCGCTATTGCGTGATGTGCCGTGCGGTGCGGCGGCGACGCGGTGGCCGACCGCCGTACTACTCAGCTGACTTCAGGAGTTTCACCGCGCCCAGAGCGGCATGTTCCACACGATGTCCGACTGCGCCGGGTTGGGGACGACGTTCTGCACGTCATCGGCCCAGGCGGCCATGCCGGGGTGGTTGAAGAGCGGCACCGAGACACCGTCGGACCACAGGATGGAGGAGATCTCGCTGATCAGCTCGACCTTCTCGTCCTCGTCCGCGGCCTCGAGCACCTGCTCCAGGAGGGCGTCCAGGTCGGCGTTGGAGTAGCAGCCGTTGTTGTTGCCCTTGCCGGAGGCGGAGCACTCGTCCGGGGTGGAGTAGGTGGAGTTCCAGCCGGCGATGACGGCGGAGCCGGACCAGCCGGCCATGGCGACGTCGTAGCGGTTGGTGTACATGGCGCCGTCCTGCGCGAAGAAGTCGCCGTGGGCCTCGAAGTCGACCTCGAAGCCGGCCTCGTCACAGGCGTCCTTGATCAGCTGGCCCTGGGCGTTGCGCCGCGGGTTGTCCAGCGTCCGCAGACGGATCTCGGTGCCGACCGCGTCCTCGTCCTCAAGGATCTCGCGGGCGCCGTCGATGTCCTGCTCGGCGAACTCGGCGGGCAGCGAGGCGTCGACGACAGCGTCGTAGTACGGGTCCAGCGGGTGGGCCACGACGGAGTTGCGGACCTCGGCCTCGGGGTCGACCGGGCGGATCAGGTTCTCGACCAGGGTCTCGCGCGGCAGGCACTTCATGAAGGCCTCACGCAGCGGCAGGCTCTCGGAGAACGGGCCGCTCTCGAAGTTGAAGGTCGCGTGCTCGTAGAGGTACTGGTCGTAGACCTCGACCTCGACGCCGCTCAGCGACTCCAGCTGGTTCTTCAGGTCGACCGACGGCTGCGGGGCCATGATGTCGATCTCGCCGTTCTGCAGCGCCTGCGCCTGGGCGTCCTGCGCGATGTAGCGGAAGACGACCTCGTCGGCGGCGGCCGGGGTGCCCCAGTACTCGGTGTTGGGGACCAGGGTCAGCTGCTCGCCGGCGTCGTAGGAGCCGACGGTGAACGGGCCGGAGGAGGGGATCAGGGCCTCGTCGGGCAGGGCGCCGTCGATGATCCAGCCGGTCTTGAAGAAGTCGATGGCCTCGGCGAGGGCGTCCTCGGCCTCCTCGATGCCGCCGTGCTCACGGGCGTTGTGCGGGGTGGAGTAGTCCCACTCGACGGCCTTGATGATGTCGATCAGCTCGTCGGCGCTGTCGAGGCCACCCTGCTCGGCGACCACGTGCGCGGGCTGGATGGAGTTGTTGCCGTGGCCGGGGCCGGCGGCCTCCCAGTCCACGTACGGGGTCAGGTACTCGATCGTGAATTCCTTGTCGCCCGCGTTGCAGTCGGGCATCTTGGTGTCCTCAATGCCACCCGTGCCCGGGGTCGACCAGTCGAGGTAGCCACCCTGCTGCGTCCACCACAGCAGCGCGTCGACACAGTCGATCGGGGTGCCGTCCGACCAGGCGGCGTCCTCGTGGAAGGTGTACGTGACCGTCAGCGGGTCCTCGTTGACGACCTCGTAGCTGCCGAAGTCCTCGTTCGGGGTGATCTCGCCACCCTCACCGAAGTACCAGAAACCGGTGGTGACGTGGTACGTGGCGACGGAGTTGGCGGACAGGTTGCCGTCCGACGTGGTGGCGTTCCACGTCGTCCACTCCTGCTCGTAGCCGAGGGTGATGGTGCCGCCCCCGCCACCGTCGCTCTGCGCGCCGTCGTCGCTGCTGCCATTGCCGTCGCCGTTGTCGCTGCCGCATGCGGTGAGGACAAGAGCCCCACCCACCGCGGCTGCGACCAGCTTCGACTTCGTGCCGAAACGGGTCATCTTCGGGCCTTCCACGCTGTGATGACTTCGGGTGTGAAGTTTCGGAGAGCTTCGTCACTCCCGAGCGTGCTCACAAGGCCGATCGGATGACCGTTGTGCAGACGAGACTCAAGGCAGGCTGAGCTGTGACCAAAATAGGGGTTGAAAAGCTCCGCAACCGGACATTCGGTGGTGGTGATGTAACGATCTACGTGCGTAGTCGTTCGCAATCCGGGCGAGTGGAGAGCGTCCGGGGGGTGAACATCTGAGCCCCCCTGACCCCGGGGGGATGGAAACCCCGGCAACTTGGGCGAAAACGCTGTAGTGGCAAGGCTTTTCGTGGTTCGGTTGAGTAGCGAGTCCGGCAAGCCCCGGGCCACACTCTCACTGCGTGCATGCGGGAGCTTACCCATGCTCACCACCATCGATACCGCCTACTCCGACACCAGGGCCGCCGACCTTGCCTGGGCCCTCGGCCGGGAACCACAGCCGTCCCTGGCCACGCTCGACCTCGAACTGGACGGGGCACAGGTGCAGTTGCGCGTCCTCGGCGCCTCGCACCAGGTGCTGCTCCGCTGCCGCGGCGCCACCTGCTCGGAGACCGTCGCCTGCATGCCCGGCAGCCGCACCCCGCTGCCGCTGGGCGTCTCCAAGCGGATCGGCGACATCGAGTACGAGTTCGCCGCCCGGGTCGAGACCCTCAGCCCGGGGTCGTTCTCCGGCCGGGCCCAGGAACTGCTGGCCCTGGTGGCCGACCACCCCCACGGGCTGGCCGCCACCTTCCCCGGCGCCCCGGACGCCTTCACCGCCCTGCTGGCACACCGCCACGAGGGCCAGGTGCACTGGCGGACCTGGCACTCCTACCCGCAGGAGGGCCGCCTGGTCGCGACCCGCACCCGGGTCGCGGTACGCGAACGCGAACCGGAGGCACGGGACCCGTGCTCGGCGCGTGCGGCCGGCGCGACTCCCGCCACGGCTGTCGACGGCGAGGACGGCGTCCACCGGGCCCACCGGGCCCACCGGGCCGTCGCGGCCGAACTCGTCGCCGGCGCCGGTGCCAACGCCGCCACCGGCGCGGTGGACACCGCGCTGCGCTGAAGGACGGCGGGCTGCGCCTGGCCGGTGGCGGGCGGCCGGTGGTGGGCGGCGGGCGGTCTGGCCGGGACCGGCGGGCCGCGGCCCCCCCGGGAGAGCTCAGGGCGGCCCCTGTGCGCTCCGTGGGCGGCTTCGGAGCGACCGCCTGCCGGGGCGTCCGGGAGGGGCCCGCACGGCAGCCCCCAGCAGCCGTCCGCACGTGCGAGCCGAAGCCCAACTCCACTCCTGAGGGTGACGTTTCCGGTGCTGCGGGTCACGTAGCGTTCCCGGCATGACCGACCCCATCGAGGCCCTCGCCGGAGGCTCCGGAACCATAGGCCGCCTGGCCCCCGGCGGCCCCGGAGTGGTCGCCGGGGGCGCACCCGGCCGTTCCCGTGCCGTGTCCGGCCGTTCCCGTGCCGCGTCCGTCCCCCGGCCCGACCGCGCCGAGCCGGCCGGCGGCGGTGGCGCCGCCCCGGAACCGCCGCTCTCCGGCCGGCTCCCGGTCCCCGACGGCACGGGCCGCTTCCTCGTGCTGCTCGCTGTCTTCGTCTGCGCCGCCTGCGGGCTGGTCTACGAGCTGACGCTGATCGCGGTGGCGGACCACCTGGTGGGCGACACCGTCACCCAGACCTCGGTCGTCCTCTCCCTCATGGTCTTCGCGATGGGCATCGGGTCACTCGCCGCCAAGCGGATGCGGCGGCGCGCCTCCTTCAGCTTCGGGCTGATCGAGGCGCTGCTCGCCCTCGTCGGCGGCACCTCCACCATGGTGCTCTTCGCCGCCCACCTGTGGTTCGGCGAGATCCGCCCGGTGCTCTTCGGCTTCGCGCTCGCCATCGGCTTTCTCATCGGCATGGAGATGCCGCTGCTGATGACGCTCATCCAGCGCATCCGCCGGCAGGACCCGGGCGGCGCGGTCGCCGACCTCTCCGCAGCCGACTACGTCGGCGCGCTCCTCGGCGGGCTCGCCTTCCCCTTTCTCCTGCTGCCGCATCTGGGGCAGCTCAACGCCTCGCTGCTGATCGGGGTGGTCAACGCCTTCGCCGGTGGCGCCGTGGTCCTGTGGCTCTTCCGGCGTGATCTCGGCCGCCGGCCCCGGGCGGTGCTGCTGGCGTTCAGCGCCGCCGTCGTCGCCACGCTGGTCGGGGCGATGGCCCTCGGGGGCTCGCTGGACGAGGCGGTGACCCGCACGGTGCAGGAGGCGGAGGCCGACGCGACCGCCGAACCGCCGCACCCCGGGCCGGAGGAGGCGGACCGGACGGCCATCGCCGCGTCCGCCGCCGCCGTACCGGCCGTGGTGCCCGCCGCCGTCTGCTGAACGGGACGCGATGCGCGACAGACCCGGGCAATTGCGCCGTGCCCCCCACGTGTGACGACTCCCAGTGGGTAGGCTCCGCCCATGGAGCACGAGATCTATGTCCCGTTCTCGGCCACCGTGGTGCGCGCCGCGCTCGCCGAGCAGGAGCGCATCGCCCGCTGTGTCCCCGGATTCCAGGTCGAGCCGGGTGACGACCCGGACGCTCTCGCCGGCCGGCTGCGGCTGCGGATCGGCGGCTCCACCATCACCTATCGCGGCACCGTGGCCCTCGCCGGGCGCGGTGAGGGGCTGGAGGTCGACGCCGCCGGCACCGAGGCGCGCGGCAACGGCACCGTCCGGTTGCGGCTGACCGTCGTCCCCCGCCCGGTCGAGGACGGCTCGGGCACGACCCTGTCGTACACCGGCAGTGTGGAGGCGAAGGGGCGGCTCGCGGAACTGGACGCCAAGCAGCGGGAGACCGCCGCGCGGCGCCTGCTGGATCGTTTCACCGAGGCACTGGTCGGCGAGATCTCCGCCGCCGCGCCGGCCGCCCCCAACCGGGCGGACGACGACGAGCCGGCCATCCCCGGCATCCCCGGCCCGGCCGAGCGCGGCACGGACGGACGCGCGTCGGACGCCACCGAGGAGACCGACGGCACCGACACGGCCGAGGGCACCGACGCGGGCCCGGCGGACGACGCGACCGCCGGCGAGCAGGACGCGGAGAACGACCCCGACCCCGAGCCGGACCTCGGTGCCGAGCTGGCCGCCGACCGCCCGCAGGGGACCGGAGACCATGAGGACGCCGCCCCCTCCGCGCCGGCCGAGCCCGCTTCCCCCGGCCGGGACCACCTCGACGGCCCGCACACACCGGAGGACGCGGACGACCTCGTCGACCCGGTCGAGGCCCAGCCGCCGTACGCCCCCGAGGCCGATCTGGCCCGTCGGACCATGATCGGACGCAGCGCGGAGGAGGTCGACCACGCCCCGCCGCGCGGCCGGTACGCCCCGCAGCCCGCGCCCGGCGGCGCCAACGCCGCGCGAGCCACGCTGCGTTGGGCGGCGCCCGCCGCCGCCATCGCGGTCGCCGGGGCCGTGGCCATCGGCCGGGTCATCCGCCGCCGCCGCTGACTCCGCACCGCCCCCGGGAACCACCCGTCCGCCGTCGCGGCGACGGCCCCGGCGGACTATCGTCGTGCTGTGACTCTCCATGACGCCGCCAAACCCGACGTGACCGGCACCGACGACCGCGCCGTGCGGCTGCGTGCCGGCGACGCCGAGGTGACCGTGCTGCCCGACGAGGGCTGCCGGCTCGGCTCGGTGACGGTCGGCGGGACCGAACTCCTGGTGCGTGGGCGCGGGTTCGGTTCGTTCGTGATGGCGCCGTGGTGCGGGCGCACCGGTGGCGGCGTCTTCCGTGACGGCGGCCGGACGCACCGGTTGCCGAAGGACGCGGGTGATCACGCCATCCACGGCACCGTCCGCCACCAGGCGTGGGAGACGGTGAGCCGTTCCGACGACGGGCGGAGCGCGGCGTTCGTGGTGGACCTCGCCGAACCGTGGCCCTACCGCGGCCGGGTCACGCAGCTGGTCGAGCTGGCCGAGGACGGCGGCGGGCTGACGCTGACCCTGGGCGTGGAGACGCTCGGCGACTCCTTCCCCGCCCAGGCGGGCTGGCACCCGTGGTTCCCGCGCCGGCTCAGCGCCGACGGCAAGGACGTGGAGATCGACTTCGACCCGGCCGGGCAGCTGGTGCGCGCGGACGGGCTGGCCACCACCACCGTCGTGGAGCCGGGCCCCGGCCCGTGGGACGACTGCTTCACGATGCCCGACGGCGTGGACGTCACCCTGCGGTGGCCGGATGAGCTGACCCTGCGGGTCGCGAGCCGCGCCGAGTGGGTGGTGGTCTACGACGAGCAGGACCACGCCGTGTGTGTCGAGCCACAGTCCGGCCCGCCGAACGGGCTCAACACCCACCCCCGGCTGGTCACCCGGATCGACCCGCTGGAGATCGCCACCACCTGGAGTTGGGCCCGGCACAACGGCGTTGACACCCCCTGACCAGCGCTGCCGCCGGCCTTGCCACCGCCCTGCGGGCGGCCCGGCGCGGGCGGTCCCGCCGCGCGCCCGCCGGGGAGCGGCGCGCGCCCATCGCCTAGGCTCTGGCCGCATGAGCGTGCGTGACGAGCTGCTGCGGCAGATCCAGGACAAGGCCGTGGTTCACGGCCGGGTGACCCTTTCCTCCGGCCTGGAGGCCGACTACTACATCGATCTGCGGCGGATCACCCTCGACGCGCAGGCCGCGCCACTGGTGGGCCGGGCCATGCTCGACGCGACGGCGGACCTGGAGTACGACGCGGTCGGCGGCCTCACCCTGGGCGCCGACCCGGTGGCCACCTCGATGCTGCACGTGGCCGCCGCCGAGGGCCGGAAGCTCGACGCCTTCGTGGTCCGCAAGGCGCAGAAGGCTCACGGCATGCAGCGCCGGATCGAGGGGCCGGACATCGCCGGGCGCCGGGTGCTGGTGGTCGAGGACACCTCCACCACCGGCGGTTCGCCGCTGACCGCCGTCGAGGCGCTGCGGGAGGCGGGCGCCGAGGTGGTGGCGGTCGCCGTCATCGTCGAGCGCGGCGCCGCTCCGGCGATGGCCGAGGCGGGTCTGGAGTACCGGCAGGTGTTCGGCCTCCCCGAGCTGGGCCTGGGCTGACCGGCGGCACCCGCCGCCCGCCGCCGCACGCCCGCCCACAGCGTTCGGACAACGCGCGCCGGGGCGCGCCCGGGAGGGCCGCGCCGGAGTGCGATCCGGGCCGGGCTGACCTCCGGCGGCCGGTCTGGGAAGATGGGCCTGGCTTGGACGACGCTGAGGTCGTCCCGTGGCCCAGGACGCCGGTGGTCGGGCGCGCGTACGCGTACCAGCCTCATCCAGGCAGGCGCGTGTGTGTGCGACGTCCCGGGCCGACCCGCACAAGTGCACCGGTACACCCCAAGGAGCGGACGATGCCCATCGCGACCCCCGAGGTCTACAACGAGATGCTCGACCGGGCGAAGGCAGGCAGGTTCGCCTACCCCGCCATCAACGTCACCTCGACGCAGACGCTGCACGCCGCGCTGCGCGGCTTCGCCGAGGCGGAGAGCGACGGCATCGTCCAGATCTCCACCGGCGGTGCCGAGTTCCTCGGTGGCCAGTACGACAAGGAGATGGTCACCGGTTCGGTCGCCCTCGCCGAGTTCGCGCACGTCGTCGCGAAGAAGTACCCGGTCAACATCGCGCTGCACACCGACCACTGCCCGAAGGACAAGCTGGACGGCTACGTCCGTCCGCTGCTGGCCGTCTCCCGGGAGCGCGTCGAGCGCGGTGAGAACCCGCTGTTCCAGTCGCACATGTGGGACGGCTCGGCGGAGACGCTGGCCGACAACCTGGAGATCGGCAGGGAGCTGCTGGCGCTGGCCGCCGCCGCCCGGATCATCCTGGAGGTCGAGATCACCCCGACCGGTGGCGAGGAGGACGGCGTCACCCACGAGATCAACGACGAGCTGTACACCACCGTCGACGACGCGCTGCGCACCGCCGAGGCGCTGGGCCTGGGCGAGCACGGCCGCTACCTGCTGGCCGCCTCCTTCGGCAACGTGCACGGTGTCTACAAGCCGGGCAACGTGGTGCTCCGTCCCGAGCTGCTGAAGGACCTCCAGGAGGGCGTCGGCGCCAAGTACGGCAAGCAGGAGCCGTTCGACTTCGTCTTCCACGGCGGTTCCGGCTCCACCGCCGAGGAGATCGCCACCGCGCTGGAGAACGGTGTGGTCAAGATGAACCTCGACACCGACACCCAGTACGCCTTCACCCGCCCCGTCGCCGACCACATGCTGCGCAACTACGCGGGCGTGCTGAAGGTCGACGGCGAGGTCGGCGACAAGAAGACGTACGACCCGCGCAGCTGGGGCAAGCTGGCCGAGGGCTCGATGGCCGCGCGCGTCACCAGCGCCTGCGCCGACCTGCGCTCCACCGGTACCCGCCTGAAGTAGTACGCGGGCGGGTGAACGGGAGCGCTGGAGCGCGCGCCCACCGGCGCGAGCCGGGCGCCCGCCCGCCGTGTGTATCGCGTCCCGAGGGCGGGCCGTTGCCGGATCACCGGTACCGGCCCGCCCTTCCGCACGTCAGGGCGGTCAGGGCGCTCGCCGTCACCGGCGGTTCCCGCGCCACCGCGAGGCGTCGCGGGGCGCCGAGGGGTGCCCGGGACGGCCACTTCCGGCCGGAACTCCCGGCCTCCCGGCCCGCCCGGCGGCCCGGAGCAGGCAGACTGGAACCATGTCCATGCACGAGAACCTGCTCGGGGGACCGCCCCCGACCCACCTGCCCGACGACCCGGAACCCCGCGAGATGCTCGCCGGCGGCACCCAGCCGTCGGACGTCGCCGCCCGCTTCCCCTCCTCCTCGCTCGCCTGGGCCCAGCTCGCCGACGACGCGTTCGAGGCCGGCGACAACGTCGCCTCCTACGCGTACGCCCGCACGGGCTACCACCGCGGCCTGGACGCCCTGCGGCGCAGCGGCTGGAAGGGCCACGGCCCGGTGCCGTGGGAGCACGAGCCCAACCGCGGCTTCCTCCGCGCCCTGCACGCCCTCGCCCGCGCCGCCCAGGCGATCGGTGAGGACGAGGAGCAGCAGCGCTGCTGCATGTTCCTCAAGGACAGCTCGCCGACCGCCGCCGAGACGCTCTCCGGAACGTACTGACGGCGCGCGGCGCCCGCCGCGCCCCTCGGCGCCCGCCCTCCCGGCGGGCGCCGTTCGCGTTTCCACGCCACCGCGCCACCGCGCCGCCGCGCCACCGAGCGCCCCCGCCGTCCTGCCGCCCGCCGTGATCCCGCCGCGCGCCGGGCGGCGCCCCGCCCCCGCCTGCGGTGTCGCGTTCGCCACCCCGCCGGGTACCCGGCCCGCCGTGCCTTGCCGATCGGCGGCGCGCGACCGATGATTTCCCCAGGCCCCCGAACGCGGTCGCGGACGGGTGGACCTGAGGGGACCGGGGCCTCCAAGCCGGAAGGAAGGGGCGGACCGCTACCCGGTGGCAAGACTTCACGGAGACAGCGATGTCGCACCAGCCTGCGCCCACGGAGGCCGACCCGGGGTTGCCGAACCTCGACTTCCAGGGCACCACCCCCTACGAGGACTACGTCCAGGCGGAGGTCCTCAC
This sequence comes from Streptomyces otsuchiensis, assembly GCF_004305975.1. GTDB lineage: Bacteria > Actinomycetota > Actinomycetes > Streptomycetales > Streptomycetaceae > Streptomyces > Streptomyces otsuchiensis. The sequence continues at coordinate 4,301 of NZ_BHZI01000007.1, read as the reverse complement.
CCACCTCCAGCACCCCCGGTCCGACGATCCGGGCGAGATGGTCTTCCTGGTGACCACCCAGGTGATGGAACTGTGGTTCACCGTCATCGTCCACGAGTGGGAGACCGCCGCCGAGGCCCTGCGCCGCGACGACATCCCGGTCGCCCTGTCCGCGCTGCGCCGCTCCACCTGGGAGCTGGAGTCGCTCAACGCCTCGTGGAAGCCGATCGCCCACCTCACGCCCGCCCAGTTCAACGCCTACCGGGCCGCGCTCGGCGAGGGCTCCGGATTCCAGTCGGCGATGTACCGGCGGATGGAGTTCCTGCTCGGTGAGAAGTCCGCGTCGATGCTGGTCCCGCACCGGGGCGCGCCGCGCGTCCACGCCGAGCTGGAGAAGGCGCTGGCGCAGCCCAGCCTCTACGACGAGGTGCTGCGGCTGCTGCACCGGCGCGGGTTCGCCGTACCGGCGGCGGTCCTGGAACGCGAGCCGACCGCACGCCACGAGCCGCACCCGGAGGTCGAGGCCCTCTGGGCCGAGGTCTACCGGGGCGAGCAGGACGGCGAACTGGTCCGTCTCGGCGAGGGACTGACCGAGGTCGGCGAGCTGGTCTGGCGCTGGCGCAACGACCACCTGGTGGCCACCCGCCGCGCGATGGGCTCCAAGGTCGGCACCGGCGGTTCCGCCGGGGTGGCCTGGCTGGAGAAGCGGGCCCGCAAGAACGTCTTCCCCGAGCTCTGGACGGCCCGCAGCCATGTCTGAGACCACCCGGACCACCCAGACCCCCGGAGCCCCGGAAGCCGCCGTCGCGCCCTCGCCGGCGCCGTCGCGCCTGGCCGAGCGGGCGGCGGCGCTGGACGACGCCGACCCGCTGGCCGGCCTCCGGGCGGCCTTCGTCCTGGACGACACCGTCTACCTCGACGGCAACTCCCTCGGCGCGCTGCCGGCCGCCGTTCCCGCCCGGCTGGCCGACGTGGTCGCCCGCGAGTGGGGCGAACTGCGCATCCGATCCTGGACCGAGTCCGGCTGGTGGACCGCGCCGGAACGCGTCGGTGACCGGATCGCCCCCCTGGTCGGCGCGGGCCCCGGCCGGGTCGTCGTCGGCGACTCCACCAGCGTCAACATCTTCAAGGCGCTGGTCGCCGCCGTCCGTCTCGCCGACGCGGCGGAAGGGGCGGACGGGGATGACGGCGTGACGGAGTCGCCCGCGCGTGACGAGATCCTGGTGGACGCGGCGACCTTCCCCACCGACGGCTACATCGCCGCCTCCGCCGCGCGGCTCACCGGCCGCACGGTGCGCGCCGTCGCCATGGCCGACCTGGCGGCGGAGGTCGGCCCGCGCACCGCCGTGGTGCTGGCCAACCACGTCGACTACCGCTCCGGCGAGCTGTACGACCTGCCCGCGCTGACCGCCGCCGCGCATGCCGCCGGGGCTCTGATCGTCTGGGACCTCTGCCACAGCGCCGGTGCCCTCCCCGTCCAGCTGGACGCGGACGGCGCCGACTTCGCGGTCGGCTGCGGATACAAGTACCTCAACGGCGGTCCGGGCGCACCCGCGTTCCTCTATGTGCGGGGCGAACACCAGGGCCGGTTCGACTCGCCGCTGCCCGGCTGGAACTCGCACGCCGAGCCGTTCGCCATGGAGGCCGCGTACACCCCGGCGGAGGGCGCCGCGCGTGGCCGCGTCGGCACCCCCGACATCCTGTCGATGCTCGCCCTGGAGAGCGCGCTGGAGGTCTGGGACGGCGTCGACCCGCAGCAGGTGCGCGCCAAGAGCCTGGCGCTCACCGACTTCTTCCTGGAGTGCGTCTCGGCGCTGCTGCCGGACGGCGCGGTCAGCTGCGTGACGCCGCGCGAGCACGCCCGGCGCGGCAGCCAGGTCGCGCTGCGCTGCGAGGGAGCGCGGGAGGTCATGGCCGAGCTGATCCGGCGCGGTGTGGTCGGCGACTTCCGGCAGCCCGATGTGCTGCGGTTCGGCTTCACGCCGCTGTACACCTCGTTCGGTGACGCGCTGCGCGCCGCGACCGTCCTGGCGGCGGTGATCGACGAGCGGTAGCCGTGCGCCTCCGGCCCCGCCCGCCGGGGTGGGGCCGGAGGGCGGGGCCCGTGGCCCGGAGGCGGGCCGGCTGTGGCCCGGCCGCGTGAGGGCTGTCCGCCCGGGTACGCGACCGGGAGCGTGACGAACCAACGCCGGAAGGAGCAGCAGCGTGAACGGCGGAACGAGCGGGGGAGACCCCGCGCGGGGCAGCGGCACCGGAGTGCGCGAGACCGGCCAGGACGCGGCGGAGATGCGCGAGCTGACCCGGCTCGCCCCCGTGCTCCCGGACCGCACCGAGCGGTACGGGGACCACCCCTCCCAGCTCATCGACTTCCACGGCGAGGGCGACCCCCGGCTGGTCGTGCTGCACGGCGGGTTCTGGCGGGAGGCGTACGACCGCCGCCACCTGGCGCCGTTCGCGGGCGCGCTGGCCGGGCACGGCATCCCGGTGGCCCTCGTCGAGTACCGCAGGGTGGGCGGAGGCGGCGGCCACCCGGAGACCTTCGACGACATCGCCGCCGCGCTGACCCGCTTCGAGGAGCCGGTGGTCCTCGCCGGGCACTCCGCCGGAGGCCAGCTCGCCCTGTGGGCGGCCTCCCGCCACCCCGAGCGGGTCCACCACACGGTCGCGGTGGCGCCGGTCGCCGACCTGGAGCTGGCCGAACGGCTGGAGCTGGGCGGCGGCGCGGTCCGTGACTTCCTCGGGGAGGGTTGGCGCGAACTCCTCCCGGAGACGGACCCGTTGCGGCTTCCCGCACCGGCCGCGCCGGTCACGCTGGTGCACGGAACCAAGGACGCGCAGGTCCCGCTGGAACTGTCCCTGAACTACGCCGAGCGGCACCCCGGGCAGCTGCTGCGGCTGCCCGGGGTCGGCCACTACGCGCCGTTCCTGCCGGAGACCCCGGCGTTCACCACCCTGGCGCTGGCTCTCCGGAATCTGCTGGCGGAGCCTCCGGAGCGAGGTCGCTGACGGCGTCGCCGGCGCCGTCAGCGAAGACGTCACCGAACACGTCGCCGAGGACGTCACCGGGGGCGTGGGCGCCCTCGAAGGAGTCGAGGTGCCCGGTGAAGCCGTTGCCGAACTCGTCGCCGCCGAACGACTCCGGGAAGCCGTCGTTCGGGGTGGTGCCGTCCGGGCTGCCGAAACCCTCGGGCAGCGCGAAACCGTCCAGCTCGGTCAGGCTGCCGATGCCACCGAGCCGGCTGAACATCCCCGGGCCGGTGGCTCCGGGGGCGTCCGGTCCGGCGTCACCGCGCTCCCCCTCGGGGACGAACGGGTAGAACGGCAGGTCCAGCCCGTCGTCCACGGCGCCGTCGGTGTCCGGGGCGCCGTCGGCGTCGGGGGAGCCCCCGTCAGCGCCGGCGTCGCCGGAGGCGGGCGGTCCGGAACCGTCTCCGAGCCGGGCGTAGGCCACGATGTTGGCGTCGTAGCCGCCGTCGGCCGTCCACCGGCCGCCGCAGGTGATCAGCCGCAGCTGCGGGTCCTCGGTGGCTCCGTAGACACGGTCGTTGGGGAAGTCCTCCTTCGGGTACTGCTCGACCGTCTCCACGGTGAAGACGGCGGTGCTGCCGTCCTCACGGTCCACCTCGATCGTCCCGCCGGGCTCCAGCATCCCCAGCCCCGCGAACGCGGCCGGGCCGGTCAGGGTGTCGAGGTGGCCGACGATCAGCGAGGAGCCGTTCTCACCCGGGGAGACACCGCCCGCGTACCAGGCGGCGCGCATCGCGTCCTCCTCGGCCGGGCTCGGCGGGCCACCGTTCGGGTCCAGGTCGGCGCCGAACACCTCGACATCGATCCCGATCTGCGGCACCCGGATGCGGGTCGGGTCGGAGCGGTCCATGGCCGACCCGTCCACCTCGCCGTCCGGCGCGGCCGAACCGGTCTCCCCGGCGGCGGAAGCCTGTGCCTCCCGGTTCTGCGAGCCGGGCGTGGGCGCCACGGCCCCCACCAGCAGGCAGAGCAGCACCGAACCGGCGACGGCCGCCGCCTCCATGCGGCGACTGCGCGGCGCCAGCCGCTGCGGACGGGTGCGGGTGCGGTCCAGCTCGCGGCTGTGGGAGATCCGTCCACGCACCTGACGTGCCGCCGCCGGGAACCGGCTCCAGGGGAAGCGGCGCAGGGTGCGCAGCGCGGGCTGCGGCCAGGCCGCCACCCGGCGCACGGACGCCGGTACCCGGGGCCGCCGCCGTCCCGGCTGCGGCACGGACGCGGCGGGGGCGCTCGCGGGCGTGGCAGGGGCGTTCGTGGGCGTGGCGGGGTCCGCGTGGGGCCCTCCCTGCGCGCGG
>NZ_BHZI01000006.1 GCF_004305975.1 Streptomyces otsuchiensis | reverse complement strand
GGTCCGGGGAGCACGGCGGCTCCCGACGGCCGCGAACCCCCGCCCGACCCGCCGGGGCGCCGCCGCCGGGGAGCCCGGCTGCTCACCGCCGCACTCCTGTCCTGGGCGCTGTTCGTGGTGGTGTTCTCGATCCTCACCGGGCGGTACTGGTGGTGGAGGCCGGTGGAGCTGATGCCTCCCCTGACCTTTGTGGCGGTGCCGCTGCTCCTGCTGCTCCTCGCACCGCTGGCGCGGCCGTTCGCCCTCCGGCCCGCCCTGGCCGCGCTGTGCTGCCTGCTGCTCGGCCTGCCCCTGGCCGGGCTGAACGTCCACTCCCTGCCGGGCGCCGGCGGCGGCTCCGACGCCCCGCCGGACGCGGTGCGGGTCTTCGCCTGGAACACCGAGTACTGGGCCGACAGCGACGACCCCGCCGCGTTCTACGCCTACCTGCGCGAACAGGAGGCCGACGTCTACCTCCTCCAGGAGCACGTCTCCTGGGACCTCGACGGCCACCGCCCGGTCCGCGCCGACCACGTCGCCGAACTGCGGGAGGCGTTCCCCGGGTTCCACGTGGTGGCCCTGGGCGAGCTGCTGACCCTTTCCCGGTACCCGATCGAGGAGTGGCGCGGCCTGGACGCCTGGCCGCACCTCTCCGACCCGGCCGCCGGGATGCCGCCCGACGGGGCGTTCCCGGAGTACTACCGCTACAAGACGCTGCGCACCGATCTGCGGATCGACGGCAGCGTGACCTCGTTCTACAACATCCATGTGCCGGTGCAGCTCGACATCTCGATGAACCCCTTCTCCGCACAGTTCTTCTCCTTCATGCGGGCCCAGGAGGTCCGGCGGCAGGCGACCTACCGCGCGCTGGAGGAGGACCTGGACCACAACCCGCTGCCCACTGTGGTGGCGGGAGACCTCAACGCCACCTCCGCCATGGGTGAGGTGCGCGGTCTCAGCGACCGGCTGCGGGACGCCGTGCACGCCTCCGACCGGCTCCACCCCGTCAGCTGGCCGGCCGGCGGCCCGGTGGCGTGGCGCCTGGACTGGGCGTTCACCAGCGAGTCGGTGACGGTCCACGACTACCGCATGGTGGACAGCCGCGGCATGTCCGACCACCGGGCCCAGGCGTTCACGCTCAGCACCGGACCCGCCGCCGGCTGACGTCGCCGGGCCGTGGCCCCCACCGGCCGCGGCGCCACGCCGGCTCGGTCGTACCCGGTGGCACGAACCGTACGACGAACGTCGTAGACCGGGCGCTCCGAAGCGACCGGATCATTTCGGAAGTGTCCCGGAACAGCGGCGATGCTCCTACGGTGTCCTCACGATCACCCTGGGTGGCCCAGCGGGTCCCGCCGCCACCCCGACCCACCAGAACTCTCGGAGGAACGATGCAGCAGCGACCCCTGGACGAGGCCGCCGGAACGCGGGTCAGCGCACTCACCCTGGGCGCCATGCCGTTCGGCACCACCGTGGACGAGGAGACGTCCTTCGCCATCCTGGACCGCTTCGTGGAGGCGGGCGGCACCACCATCGACACCGCCAACTGCTACTCGTTCTGGGTGCCCGGCGGTGAGGGCGGCGAGAGCGAGAGCGTGGTGGGCCGCTGGCTCGCCGACCGGGGCGGCCGGGACCGCCTCACCATCGCCTCGAAGGTGGGTTCCGGCCTCGGGGCCGACGGAGGCGCCGAAGGACTCGCGCCGGAGGTGGTCCGGACCCAGCTGGAGGGCTCCCTGCGCCGCCTGGGCGTCGACCACCTCGACCTCTACTACGCGCACCGCGAGGACCGGGTCATACCCGACGAGGAGACCCTGGCCGCCTTCCACCAGGCGGTCACCGACGGCACGGTCCGCTCGCTCGGCGCGAGCAACCACACCGCCTGGCGGCTCGCCGAGACCCGCGCGCTGGCCGAGCGGCGCGGCTGGACCCCCTACACGGCGGTCCAGCAGCGCTACTCCTACGTCCGGCCCCGGCCGAACACCACCCTCCCCGAGGGAGGCCACGTCCACGCCAGTGACGAACTGCTCGACTACGTGCACAGCCACGGTCTCACCCTCTTCGCCTACACCACGCTGATCTGGGGGGCCTACAGCCGCCCGGGACAGCCGCTCCCGGAGCACTACGACCACCCGGGGACCGACCGCCGGCTGCGGGCCCTCGCCAAGGTCTCCGAGGAACTGGGGGCCAGCCCCGTCCAGGTGGTCCTGGCGTGGCTGATCGGCGGCACCCCCACCGTCGTACCGATCGTCGGAGTCAGCTCCGTCGCCCAGCTCGACGAGTGCCTGGCGGCCGCCGACCTGGAGCTGCCCCGGGAACTGCGCCGGACCCTCGACGAGGCCGTCTGACACCACGGAAGACCGGACCGCCGGCCGCGCCGGAGCGCGCGGCCGGTGGCTCCCCCTGCCCGAACGCCCCCTCCTGGAGGTCACCGTGACCGCGTCCCCCGCGCCCACCGCCGACAGCTCACGTCCCACGGCCCGGGTCTCCGTGGTCATCCCCAACTACAACTACGCCAGGACCCTGGAGCTGTGCCTCACCTCGGTCGCCGCACAGACCCTCCAGCCGTACGAGGTGATCGTCTCGGACGACGCCTCCACCGACGCCTCCGTGGAGGTGGCACGCCGCTTCGGGTGCCGCGTCCTGCGCGCCGAACGCAACGAAGGCGTCTCCGCGGCCCGCAACAGGGGAGCGGCAGCCGCCACCGGCGACGTCCTGTTCTTCCTCGACTCCGACCAGGCGCTCTCCCCCGCGTCGCTGGAGAACGCGGTCCAGATGCTCGCCGAGGACCCGCGGCTGGGCTGTGTGCACGGCATCATCGCCGCCGAACCCCTCGTGGACGACGGGCCGGTGGAGTGGTACCGGACCCTGCACGCGCACCACTGGCGACGCCGGGGCGTGGGCCCCACCCCCACCGCCTACTTCGCCGCGGCGGCGCTCCCGCGTCATGTCTTCGAGGAGGTGGGGCCGTTCGACCCGGCGCTGCGGGACAGCGAGGACGTGGAGTACAGCGAGAGGCTGTCGGCCCGTTACACCATCCGGCTCACCGACCGCATCGAGGCGGCGCACGACGAGGAGCACCGGCTCGGCCGGATGCTGCGCGAACAGTTCCGCCGCGCCCAGTACCTGTTGCCGTTCGCCGCCGCGCACCGCCGGCGTCCCGGCGCGCTCCGCGCCAACAGCGGGCTCGGGGTCGCCGCGGCGTTCCTCACCCTCGCGAGCGCGCCGCTGGCCGCGTTCCACCCCGCGCTGGCGGCGCTTCCGGTGGGCGGTGCGCTCGTGTTCGCCGCCGCCGACCCCTCGCTCATCCGGTTCGTCCACCGCGAACGGGGGCTCCGGTTCCTGCCGTTCTTCGTCGGACTGCACCTGCTGGTCAACGTGCAGATCGGCCTGGGCGCCGCCACCGGCTGGGTACGCTCCCGTTTCGACCGCGGGTTCGCCGCGAGCGCGGGACGCGCTCCCACCGCCGGAGTTCCCACCGCCGCTGTTCCCACCGCCGGAGTTCCCACCGCCGGAGCGGACGCCTCCCACGGACAGCGCGGCGCGGACGCGCCGGGAACGAGGGTGGCGTGAACGACGGGACTCATCCCGCGCCACCGCGGCGCGGGGGTACGGGCGGTGCCGGCCCGTGGCGCGCCCGTCTGGCGCAGTCGGGGTGGAGCCTGGTGCGCCGGGCGGAGTCCTGGCGGGCCGACGCCCCGGCGCGGCGCCCCCTGCTCGCGCGCGGGCCCCTGTTCAGCGTTCCGGCCGCCGGGCCCGGGCGGACCGGCGCGTCCCCGGTCGCGCTCACCGTGGACGACGGACCGGACCCCACGTGGACCCCGCGACTGCTCGACGTACTGGACTCCCACGATGTGCGGGCGACCTTCTTCGTCATCGGCGAACGCGCCGCCCACCACCCGGAACTGCTGCGCCGGACCCTCGCGGCCGGCCACACGATCGGCAACCACAGCTACACCCACACCCAGCCCTTCGCGGCCCTGCCCCCGGACCTCGTCGCCGAGGAACTGCGCCGCACCCAGCGGGTGGTCTCGGAGGCGACCGGCCGCGCGCCGGTGCTCTTCCGCGCCCCGGCCGGCGGCTGGTCACGGACAGTCCTCGGCGCGGCCCGCGACCAGGGGCTGACGCCCGTCGACTGGAGCGTGGACCCCAAGGACTGGCGACCGCCACCCCCGGCCCGCATCGCGCGGACCGTGCTGGGCGCCCGCGCGGGTGACATCGTGCTGTGCCACGACGGCGGCGGCGACCGGTCGGGTACCGTCGCCGCACTCGACACCGCGCTCGGTCAACTGCGCGCCCAGGGGGTGGAGTTCACCACCCTCTGACCACCCTCTGACTACACCGCCGAGCAGCGCGGCGGCGCACCTTTCGGCGTCAGGTGGCCTCGGCCAGGCTGTCATCCTCCGGTGACACCGGCCCGGCCGCCGGAGCCTCGGCAGGGGAACCGTCCCCACGGGCGTCGTCGCCGCCGTCCACCGGCAGTTCGGCCGCCAGCGCGGCGGCGGCGCGCACCATCGGCAGCGCCAGCAGCGCCCCCGCGCCCCCGCCGACCGTCACCCCGTGATCCAGCAGCGGCCGCATCGCCATCCGGTCCAGGGCCTTGGCCTGCCCCGGCTCCCCGCTGACCTGGCCCGGAATCCACCAGTCCACCGCCCGGAACGCCACCCGCTGTCCCAGCAGCGCGCACGCGGCGGAGACCACACCGTCCAGGATCACCGGGGTCCGGCGGACCGCGCACTGGAGCAGGAAGCCGGTCATCGCCGCCAGGTCGGCGCCACCGGAGGTGGCCAGCAGCTGCAGCTGGTCGCCGAGGACCGGGCGGGCCCGGCGCAGACCGTCACGGATGGCCGCGCACTTGCGCATCCACGCCAGATCGTCGATACCCGCCCCGCCGCGCCCGGTCACCACCGAGGCGTCCGTGCCGCAGAGCGCCGCGATCACCACACCCGCCGCGGTGGTACCGCCGACGGAGAGGTCCCCGAGCGCCAGCAGATCGCTGCCGGAGTCGGCCTCCTCGTCCGCCACCGCGACCCCGAGACGGAACGCGCGCTCTGCCTCCTCAAGGCTGATGGCGTCGCCGGTGTCCAGGGGCGCCGAGCCGCGGCGGACCCGGTGCCGGGTGATCTCGGACGGCAACAGGTCCTGGTCGCAGTCGAGGGAGACGTCGACGACCCGCACCGGAACGTCGGCCTGACGGGCCAGCACGGCCACCGGGCCGCGCCCGTCGAGCAGGTCACGGACCTGCCGGACCGCTCCGGCGCCACTGCCAGGACCGGCCCCGGGCGCCGCCTCGGCGTCGCCGGTATCCGCCTCGGCGTCACCGGGGGAGGCCCGCTCGTGGCCGGAGACATCCCGCGCGGCGATGCCGTGATCACCGGCGAAGACCACCAGCCGGGGCGAGCGCACGGGGGAGACCGGCACCTGCCCCTGCGCCGCCGACAGCCACAGGCCCAGTTCGTCCAGGCGGCCGAGCGCGGCGGGCGGCAGGCCGGTGCGCACCCGCCAGGACTCCGCGGCGCGCCGGACGCCGGCGTTCGGACGTTCGATCAGATCGCCGAACTCGTCGAGATTCAGGGTGCTCTCGGTCATGCGCACGAGATTACCGGCAGCGACGCCGCCGCTCCTCCGGGGCCACGCCTCAGCGGCGACGTGAGGCAGCGGGACAGCGGGGCAGCGGGACAGCGGGACAGCCGGACACGGACAGCCGGACAGCGGGGCCGGCCCGGGAGCGCCGGGTCAGGAACGCAGCCGCAGCGGCAGGCCGGCGATGATCAGCAGGACCTCCTCGCACTCGGCGGCGACCGCCGCGTTCAGCCGTGCCAGCTCGGCGGCGAACCGCCCGTCCCGGTCCCCGGGCGGGGCGGCGCCCGGCTGCGGCTGGTCGCTCACCAGGACCAGCGGGCGCGGACAGTGCCGTACGGCGTCGGCCACCCGGGAGGGGTAGCCGGCCGGCAGCCCGAACCCCGGCCCCGGCCGGGCGGCGCCGCGTGCGACGGAGCGCGGGCCGGTGGTGTGGGTGGCCGCGAGCCAGCGGGTCAGCGAGTCGACCAGCAGCGGGGGACCGTCCTCCCGCAGCAGCGGCAGCAGCTCCGTGGTGACGGTGGTGGTCCAGCCCGGCGGGTGGTAGCGGCCCGCGGCGAGGGCGGAACCGGCCGCCGGGCCGTCCTCGGGCAGCCGGTCACCGTCATGGGAGCCGCTCCCGTCCGCCATCCGGGCCGCCTCCCCGCCGCCGGGGGCCCCGCCGCCGGGGGCCCCGGCGCCGGACGACCCGGTGCCCGGCCCCGTGGCGACGCTGCCGTCGGCACGCCGGACGCCCTCCACACCCGAGGCGGGCGTGCCCCCGCCGGGCAGCACCCGCACCACCGTGGGGAAGGTCGCCAGCCGCCGCACCGCCTCCTCCGACACCCCGGAACCCGGTGCGCCCAGCAGCAGCGTGCGGCGCGGCACCTCGGGCGCGTCCGGCGGGTCACCGGCACGCAGGGTGCCGCCGTCCGGCATCGCGCGGGCGCCCGCCGCCGCCAGCCGGCGTTCCAGCTCCGGACCCGCCGGGGCGTCGTGGCCCAGATGGACGGCGACCACGTCCGTGTTCCAGGTGACGGCTCCGCCGGCGCGCAGCCGCGCCAGGGCGTCCGGCCGTCCGACGACGTCCAGCAGCACCACGTCGAACTGGGCCTCGTCGTCGCTCAGCCCGGCCGGTGAGCCGCCGGGCGGCAGATACAGCAGCCGCTGGCCGTCCGGCCCGCTGACCGCGTAGCCGGTGCCGGGGGCGTCCAGGGCGACGGCGCGCACCCGGTGTCCGCTGAGCAGGGTCAGCTCCCGGCCGTCCGGGACGCGCACCGGTGGCGGCAGGTCGTCGGGGAAATCGACGGCCGGGCCGTCGTGCGGATGGGTGAGCAGCACCTGACGCACGCCGTGCAGTGTGCGCCCGGCGCGCGCTGCGGCCATCGCGGCCCCGGGGGTCAGGTCCAGCAGCAGCACCTGGTCCACCAGCACGCTGGTGGCGGCCCTGCCACCGCCGGAGGCGGCGCGGGAACAGGCGGCGCAGGGGCACCCGGGGCGGGGCAGGCCCGCCGGGTCGCCGGTACCGAGCAGTGTGACGTCCACCCACCCGATGTTCCCTTCTCTCGGGCGGACCGCACCCGGAGCGCTAGGCTGCCGGGTACCGGCGATCTTCGTGGAGGCGGCATATGGCGTGGGACTGGCGGTTCGAGAAGCAGGACGGCACGGCGGTCGAGCCCGGCGATCCGCCCGGGGAGTTCAGCACCCAGGGCGACGCCGAGACCTGGATCGGCGAGGTCTGGCAGGACCTGCGCGGCGAGGGCGTCGACCAGGTGCTGCTGCGTGAGGACGGCAACACCGTCTACGGGCCGATGAGCCTGCACGAGGCCGGCTGACCGGCCGCGCCCGGCTCCGTCCGCGCCCTGCTCAGGCGGGCGGACGGAGCCGGGCGGGGCACCGGTCAGGTATCCGCGGGCACCCCGCCCTCCGGGGTCCGCCCGACCGGCAGCGCGGAGCGCAGGAACCGGGCCGTGACGGTGTCGGAGCGCTCGGCCATCTCGGCGGGGGTCCCGGTGAAGACGACCTGTCCGCCTTGCTCGCCCGCGCCCGGCCCGATGTCGATGACCCAGTCGGCGTGTTTGACGACGTCCAGGTCGTGCTCGATGGCGATGACCGTGTTGCCCGAGTCCACCAGGCGGTCCAGCAGCGTCAGCAGGTTGTCGATGTCCGCCATGTGCAGTCCGGTGGTCGGTTCGTCGAACACGTAGACGCTGCCCCTCTCGTGAAGCCGGTCGGCGAGTTTGACGCGCTGCCGCTCGCCACCCGACAGCTTGGAGAGCGGGTGTCCCAGCGTGAGGTAGCCAAGCCCGACCTCACGCAGTGGGCCGAGTCGCCGCATCACGGAGGGGTCGTCGAAGTAGTCACGGGCCTCCGTCACGGTGAGGTCCAGGACCTCCGCGATGTCGCGCCCGTTCACCCGGTACGCGAGCGCCTCCTGCCGGTAGCGACGGCCCCGGCACACCTCGCAGACGGTGGTGACCGGGTCCATGAACGCCAGGTCGGTGGTGATGATGCCGCGCCCCCGGCATTCCGGGCAGGCGCCCTTGGCGTTGAAGCTGAACAGGCTCGGGTCCACGTCGTGCGCCTTCGCGAACAGCTTCCGCACCGTGTCCCAGATCCCGGTGTAGGTGGCCGGTGTCGCACGCGGGTTGGCGGCCAGTGCCGACTGGTCGAGCACGATCGCGTCCGGATGCCGCGCGGTGAAGACCCTCGAGACCAAGGTCGACTTGCCCGATCCGGCCACACCGGTGACCACGGTCAGCACCCCGGTGGGGAAGTCGACGGAGAGGTCCCGGAGGTTGTGCAGGTCCGCCCCGCGCACCGGGAGCCGGCCGGTGGGCGTGCGCGGGCGCGGCTTCAGATCGGGCCGCGCGCGGAAGTGGCGGCCGGTGAGCGTCCCGCTCTCGGCGAGCTGCTCCACCGTGCCGGTGAACACGATCTCGCCGCCCGCGGCGCCGGCGCCCGGGCCCATGTCGATCACATGGTCGGCGATGGCGATGACGTCCCGGCTGTGCTCGACGATCAGGACCGTGTTGCCCTTGTCCCGCAGGTCGAGCAGCAGCCTGTTCAGCCGGTCCACGTCGTGGGGGTGAAGGCCGACACTCGGCTCGTCGAAGATGTACGTCATCCCGGTCAGCGCCGACCCCAGGTGGCGCACGGTCTTCAGGCGCTGCCCCTCGCCGCCGGAGAGCGTGCGGGTGGGCCGGTCGAGGGTGAGGTAGCCCAGTCCCACCGAGACGATGCGGCGCAGTGAGGCGAGCGCGGTGGGCACCACCGGACCGGGCCACCGGTCGGCCACCCGCTCCAGCTCGGTGACGAGGTCTCCGATCTCCATCGCGCAGTAGTCGGCGATGTCGCGGCCGTCGATGCTCGACTCCAGGGCCGCCCGGTTCAGCCGGGTTCCCCGGCACGCGGGGCACGTCCGCTCGGTGACGACCCGTTCGGTCGCCCTGCGCTCCGCTCCCTTCAGCGCCTCCAGCCCGGGCTTGACGAACCGCCGGGTGAAGCGAGGGACGATTCCCTCGTAGTCGTTGACGGCCACGTTGCCGAGATCGTCGGGGCGGATCGTCCGGAATCCCTCCCCGTACAGCAGCAGGTCCATCTCCTGCCGGGTGTAGTCGCGCAGCGGCTTGTCCGGGTCGAAGACCGGCTCCAGGTCCGCGTCCCTGGCCCGGCCCTTCTCGTACCGGCTGATCTGCGCGTACCGCTTCCAGTAGTTGGTGCCGACGGCGAAGTTGCCGTGCAGGATCGCTCCCTCGTTGAGGGAGCGATCGAGGTCCAGCATCATGCCGACGTCCAGTTGGAGCGTGGCCCCGATGCCGTCACAGCGCGGGCACATGCCCTGCGGGTCGTTGAAGGAGTAGACGTTGGACGGTCCGGCGCTCGGCTCTCCGTACCGTGAGAACAGCACCCGCAGCACCGGGTTGATCTCGGTCATGGTTCCCACCGTGGAGCGGGTCCCGCCGCCCACCGCCTTCTGGTCCACGACGATGGCAGGCGCGAGGTTCTCGATCAGCTCGAACTCGGGGCGCTCGTAGCGGGGCAGCCTGTTACGGATGAACGCCGGGAACACCTCGTTGAGCTGCCGCTGCGACTCCACACCGATGGTGCCGAAGACGATCGAGGACTTGCCGGACCCGGATACACCGGTCACCACGGTCAGGACGCCGACCGGGACGCGTAGATCCACCCCCTTCAGGTTGTTGGCCCGCGCACCCGTCACCACGATGTGCTGCCCGCTCTGGCGCATGGTCGGTCTCCCCACTTCTTGTCTCTCCGCAGCCCGGGGCCGTGTCAGCTCCCCGGCTTCTCCCGCCGCCCACTGTGCCCTGTCTCCGCGTGCCCGCCGTCGGCGCCGTGGGAGTCGTGGGAGTCGCGGGAGAAGCGGTACGTCGCGGCGGACAGCAAGAGCCCCCACAGCAGGAACCAGGGATCCCACAGGTAGAGGTGCCAGTGGAAGGCCGTCCAGTCCATATCGGGCGAGGCATCGATCAGTCCGGCTTTCACCATCGCCTGCCCGAGGACCAGGGCTCCCCCGTAGACCGTGAGGACGGAGCCGGCGGCCCACGCCGGGACGAGCAGCGCGCGGCGGGGGAGACGGCGGCCCCAGTGGCGCACCACGGCGAGGCCGAGCAACGCGGCGAACAGCTTGAGCGCGGCGGTGATCCAGACGACGGTGAGCAGGGCCGGGTCACGCTCCCGGGCCAGTCTCTCCAGTTCGCCTCCGATGGTGTGGAGCGCGGCTGTGCCGCCCAGCCCCCAGTAGAGGCTCGCCGCGGCGTGGAGCAGTCCGAGGACGAAGGCCGCGTAGCCGCACCAGGCCAGGTCCGGGCGTCTTCGTGGGGTAGGGGATGACATCCGGTCATGCTCGCACGACGCGCATACAGCGGTGCGAAGGACGTAACCGCGCCGACGCGCTCTGAGACGCGCTCAGGTCTTCGAGCGGGCGCGCGAGGCGGGGAGAGCGCGCCGGGCCCGCCCGGGGCCGTCAGACCTCGTCGAGCTTCACCTTGGCCGACTCCTCGCTGTCGTCGCGCTCCCAGGTGACCTCGACGCTGTCCCCCGGCTGCTGCGAGGCGAGCGCCTCGGCGAGTGAGACCACGTCGGTCACCTGCTCGTCCGCGACGGCGATGATCACGTCCCCGGCCCGCAGCCCGGCGTCGGCGGCCGGGCCGTCGTCCGCCACGTCCACCACGGCCGCGCCCGCCGGGCGGAATCCCTCGCCGAGGACGGTGCGGACGGTGACGCCCAGCGCCGCCCGCCCGGAGTCGGTCACCTTGCCGTTCTCGATCATCTGATCGGCGAGATCGGTGACGGTCGCGGCCGGGATGGCGAAGCCGATGCCCGCCGCCTGCCCGCCGCCGTCCGGTTCCATCGCGCCGATGGTGGGGATGCCGATCACCTCGCCGCCCAGGTTCACCAGCGCGCCCCCGCTGTTGCCGGGGTTGATCGGGGCGGAGGTCTGCACCAGATTGCTGAGGGTGGCCCCGCCCTCGCCCTCGCTGAGCGAACGGCCCACGGCCGAGACGATGCCCTGGGTGACCGAGGAGTCGAGACCGAGCGGGTTGCCCATGGCCAGCACCATCTGACCGACCTCGACGTCCGAGGACTTCCCGAACGTCGCCGGGTTGAGGTCGTCGGGCGCGTCCTCCAGCCGGATGACGGCGAGGTCCTGCGGCGGGTAGTCGGCGACCAGCCGGGCGGCGAGCGGCTTGCGGTTGTTCGCCAGCAGCACCTCGAAGCGGTCCGAGTCGCCGAGGACATGGGCGTTGGTGACGATGTGGCCGTCGGAGTCGTAGACGACCCCCGAGCCCAGACCCTGCCCGGTCGTGATCTGGACGACCGACGGCAGGACGTCGCCGACCACCTGCTGGAAGGTCTCGTCCAGCGACGCCGCCGAGCCCGCGGGGCCGGCGTCCGCGATGCCGCCGTCGCGGTTACCCCCTCCACCGGAGCAGGCCGACAGCAGTGCCGCCGCGCAGAGCGCGGCGGCACAGGTTGCGAGAGTGTTCCTGCGGGAGCCGGTCATGGGCTGATTGTCGCCCGGGGACTTCGGCGGTCACGGGATTGACGGCGGGCCCAACGGGTGACGGTGCGCCTGCCTCCGGCAGCGCCGGAGCCACTGGACGCACGCCGCGGCGGACCGTGCCCGGCCCGCCCGGCGTCGTCTCAGCGGGGCGCCTCGCCGCGCTTGATCTGCGGCTTCGGCAGCCGCATCCGGCGCATCTGGAGGGTCCGCATCAGGGCGTAGGCGACCGCGCCCCGGCGGCCCTCGTCGGGGAAGCGCTCGCGCAGCTGCTTCTTCAGCCGGACACCGGTCACGACCGAGTCGAAGACGATCATGAGGATGACGCCCATCCACATCAGCAGGGCGACGGCCTGCTGCGAGGGGATCATGCTCATCACCAGGATGAGGACGGCGATGGGCAGGAAGTACTCCGCCACATGCCACTTGGCGTCCACGAAGTCACGCGTGTAGCGGCGCACCGGGCCCCGGTCGCGGACCGGCAGGTACTTCTCGTCACCGGTCACCAGCGCCTCGCGCTGCTTGGCCAGCGCGGCCTTCCGGGCCTCCCGGGCGCGCTTGGCGGCCTCCTTGCGGTTGGCCGGCGGCTTCGCGGTGGCGCGGCGCAGTGCCTCGGCCTCGCTCCGCTTCGGCGTGGGCCGGCCCTTCGGGGCCTGCGGGTCACGCACGGGCGGGCCCTCGACCTCGGCGGTCTCGGTGGCCGGCGCGTCTTTGGTCTCATTCGAACGGCTTCGGAACACACCCCCAGCCTAAGCGTTCCCGGCCTCGCGGCTAAGCCCCCGGAGCGCCGGGGTGCCCGGCTGTGCCCGATCCGATATCTGGCGTGCACCCCGGGTGACCGGTTCGGTGACGCTGTGTGCCCGCTCGCGCGACGGTGAGGCAGCGTCAGGAAGCCGGGAACCGTTCGTCCGCTCGCCGTGTCCCTAGTCCCTGAGCGTTACGGGCGCCGCCGGTCATCGTCCTTGCGGATGAGGGTGATCATGGCCGGGTGGTGCGCTAATAGAGGTGGGACCCGTAGGCTAGAGGTCACCTGGCGAATTATCCGGAGCTGTCTGAAGGGGGCGCGCGAGGCCCATGAGCGGTGTCATGAAGCGGATGGGGATGATCTTCCGCGCGAAGGCCAACAAGGCCCTGGACCGGGCCGAGGACCCGCGCGAGACGCTCGACTACTCGTACCAGAAGCAGCTGGAACTGCTGCAGAAGGTACGACGCGGGGTGGCCGACGTGGCCACGTCCCGCAAGCGGCTGGAGCTGCAGCTGAACCAGCTGCGCGGCCAGTCCGACAAGCTCGGCGACCAGGGCAAGAAGGCCCTGGCGCTCGGCCGGGAGGATCTGGCCCGGGAGGCACTGACCCGCCGCTCGGGGCTGCAGCAGCAGGTCTCCGACCTGGAGGCGCAGCACCAGACGCTACAGGCCGAGGAGGACAAGCTCACCCTCGCCGCCCAGCGGCTGCAGGCCAAGGTGGACGCCTTCCGTACCAAGAAGGAGACCATCAAGGCCACCTACACCGCCGCGCAGGCGCAGACCCGCATCGGTGAGGCCTTCTCGGGCATCTCCGAGGAGATGGGCGACGTCGGCATGGCGATCCAGCGCGCCGAGGACAAGACGCAGGAGCTCCAGGCGCGGTCCGGCGCCATCGACGAGCTGCTGGCGTCCGGTGCCCTGGACGACCCGACCGGCACCTCCAAGGACGACCTCACGGCCGAGCTGGACCGCATCTCCAGCGGCTCCGACGTCGACCTGGAGCTGGAGCGGATGAAGGCCGAACTCGCCGGCGGCAGCAGCCCGCAGGCACTGGAGAGCGGCGACAACGGGGGCGCGCAGGACCAGCAGCGGCAGGACACCCCCAAGTTCGACAAGCAGTAACACCTGCCCGACACGGTTCTTACAAGGAGTACGGAGTGATCGTACGGATCATGGGGGAGGGGCAGGTCCGGCTGGACGACAGCCACTTCCCCAAGCTGAACGAGCTCGACGACGAGCTCATGGCAGAGGTCGAGCAGGACGACAAGGAGGGCTTCCGCCGGACGCTCGCCGCCCTGCTCGACGCGGTCCGCACCATGGGTGCGCCGCTGCCGGACGACGCGCTCGAACCGTCGGAGCTGATCCTTCCGGCGCCCGACGCGACGATCGAGCAGGTGCGCGCGATGCTGTCGGACGATGGCCTCATCCCGGACGAACCTCCGGCCAGGTCCTGACCGTCGGGCCGCTCCCGGCCCGGCCCCGCGGCCGGCGCCCGGTGCACGACCCGCGGTTCGCGTGAACACGCCGACGCCCCGTTCCTCCCCGTGAGGGCCGGGGCGTCGGCGCGTTCGCCCGCGCGATGTCCATGTCGCCCGCCG
Organism: Streptomyces otsuchiensis; assembly: GCF_004305975.1. Lineage (GTDB taxonomy): Bacteria > Actinomycetota > Actinomycetes > Streptomycetales > Streptomycetaceae > Streptomyces > Streptomyces otsuchiensis. The sequence continues at coordinate 35,097 of NZ_BHZI01000006.1, read as the reverse complement.
CCGCTTACCCTTGCCAGAGTGACCAGCCCCCCGCCCGCCGCCCTGAGCGGCCCCGCCGCCGAGGCCGTGCCCGAGGCCGTGCCCGAGGCCATGGCTCCCCAGCGCGACGCCGAACCCGGCGCGACCACCCCACCGGCGCCCGACGAAGGCCCCTCGGTGCCGCTGCGGCTGCTGCGGTGGGTGGCCGGCCATCCGCTGGCCGTGGACGCGGTTCTCGCGGCGGCGGTGCTGGTGGTGATCGTGCTCAGCTCGGTCACCGTCGCCCACTACCCGAATCACGGAACCGGCCTCGGCTACCGCGAACTGCCCCCGCACACGGCTGTGCTGGCGGTGCTCGCCGCCGGGGCGCTGGTGTTCCGGCGGCGGCGCCCGGTGCTCGTGCTCACCGTCACCACCCTGGGGGTGGTGGCCGACCTGCTTGCCGGCGCCGCGCTGCTGGAGCCCGCCGAGCGCGGTCCGGCCGTGTATGCGGCGGCGGTGGTCGCGCTGTTCACGGTCGCCAACCACACGGGGAGGTCGACCACCTGGCGGCTGGGGCTGCTGGTCACGACGGTGGTCACCGCCATGACGATGGTGTTCGGGCCGCAGCCCTGGCATGTCGCCGAGAACGTCGGCGTCTTCGCCTGGTTCGCCCTGGCCGCCGCCGCGGGTGAGGCGGTGCGGGGACGGCGCGCCATGGTCGACGCCATCCGGGAGCGCGCCGAACGGGCCGAGGAGACCCGGGAGGAGGAGGCACGCCGCCGGGTGGCGGAGGAGCGGCTGCGGATCGCACGGGAGCTGCACGACGTGGTCGCCCACCACATCGCCATGGTCAACGTCCAGGCAGGCGTGGCCTCCCATGTGATGCACAGCCGCCCCGACCAGGCGAAGGAGGCGCTGGCCCACGTCCGGGACGCGGGCCGCCAGGCGCTGGAGGAACTCCAGACGACCGTCGGCCTGCTGCGGCAGCGGGACGACCCGGTGGCGCCGACGGAGCCGACGTCCGGGCTGGCACGGCTGGACGATCTGGTCGAGGGGTTCGGCCGCGCCGGGATGAGCGTCACCGTCGAGGCGCCGGCCGCCGGCGAACCGCTGCCCGCCGCCGTCGACCTCGCCGCCTACCGCGTCGTCCAGGAGGCACTGACCAATGTGCACAAGCACGCCGGGCCCAGCCCGTCCGCGTCCGTCCGGCTCGTCCGCACGGGTGGGCGGACCTCCGGTGCGCTGGAGATCACCGTGCACGACGACGGCGCCGCACCCTCGGGGGCGGCGGTGAGCGGCGGCGGTCACGGCCTGACCGGGATGCGCGAGCGTGCCGAGGCCCTCGGGGGCGCGTTCGCCGCCGGGCCCGCCCCCGACGGCGGGTTCCTGGTCCGCGTCAGCCTGCCGGTCTGCCGGACGGGCCGCCCGTCGGCCGGTGGGCCCGGCACCTCCCGTGGTGGGGCGGCCGGCCCCGCCCGGCGACTGCGGGGGATATGCCTGTGACGATCCGGGTGCTGCTGGTCGACGACCAGGCGCTGCTGCGCAGCGCGTTCCGGGTGCTGGTGGACTCCGAGCCCGACATGAGCGTGGTCGGGGAGGCCGCCGACGGCGTGCAGGCGCTGCGCGCGCTCCGGGAGGAGCGTGCGGACGTGGTGCTGATGGACATCCGGATGCCGGGCATGGACGGGCTGACCGCCACCCGTGAGATCAGCGCCGATCCGGCGCTCTCCGGGGTGCGCGTCGTCATCCTCACCACCTTCGAGCAGGACGACTACGTGGTGGACGCGCTGCGCGCCGGGGCCTGCGGCTTCCTGGGCAAGGGGGCCGGCCCGGAGGAGCTGCTGGCGGCGATCCGGGTCGTGGTGGCCGGGGACGCGCTGCTCTCGCCGGCCGCCACGCGGGGGCTGATCGGCCGCTTCCTCGCGGCGGACACCGGCGTCGGCGGTGTCGCCGAGCCGGAGGGGCTGCACACGCTGACCGCCCGGGAGCGGGAGGTGCTGCTGGAGGTGGCGCGAGGGCTGTCCAACGACGAGATCGCGCACCGGCTGACGGTCAGTCCGCTGACGGTCAAGACCCACATCAACCGGCTGCTGGCCAAGCTCGCCGCCCGCGACCGGGCGCAGCTGGTGATGACGGCGTACGAGTCGGGGCTGGTGCGACCGCGTCACGGTTGAGGCGCGTGCGTCACGGCTGCGGTGCGTGCGGTGCGTGCGGCGCCGTCGCGGGAGGGGCGGGCGCGGCAGGGGCCGCTACAGGAAGGCGGCCGAGGGGATGTACGGCGCGGGCGGACGCATGCCGCGCAGGCCGAGCACGCCCGAGCCGGTGACGTTCAGCCCGGCGGCCAGCCCCACGTCCACCGCCCACTGCTGGTCGGCCGTCAGCCGCGCGAGGGTCACCGGCGATCCCGACGGCAGGCTCAGCAGCGCGGCGGCCAGCAGCCGGGCGGCGATGCGCCGGGAGGTCGCGGCCAGCAGCTCGATCCGGCCCTCGTCACAGACGTAGGCGTAGCCGCTGCCGGCCAGGTCGTCGGCGACCACCACCCGGTGGTGCAGCAGCAGTTCGGCGTGGTCGGGGCCGTGCGCGCCACCGCGCACCGCGCGGTCCACCGAGTCCATCAGATCGCGCTGGGCGGCGCCGCCCTCGATCGCCGGGCCGTCGGGCACCGGCAGCCGGGCGTGGTCCAGGGCGCCGGAGAGCCGCAGCGTCGGGTGCAGGTCGAACCCCGCGTGGCGTACCAGCCGGGCGGCGACCGGGTCCGCGCAGCAGCCGGTCATCCCGCGCAGGGTGCCGCGCCCGTACTCCAGCGCCCGGGCCAGCAGCGCGCCGCCCACCCCGCCGCCGCGTGCCCGCGGGTGGACGACGAGCAGCGGCAGCGCCCAGGTGCCCTCGCGCAGTGACGCGTGCACCGCGCCCAGCGGGCGTCCGGTGAGGTCCTCGGCCAGCCAGCAGCCGCCGGGATCGCTGCGGACCAGGTGCTCGGTGGCCCGGCGCTGCCGGACCGCCGCCACCGGGCCCGCGGTGGTGCCCGCGTCGCGGGCCCCGTTCTCCCGGGAGGAGGCGGCGGTCAGCTCCCGGACGGTCTCGGTGTCCCGTCGGCTGTCCTGGATCCGGCGCAGCAGCATCCCGCCATTCTCGCCACGCGGCCCCCGCCCGGTCCACGGCCGGCGGGCTCTTCCGGCCGGGCGGGCCGCTTGAGATGATCACCGGATGAGCGGGCGATCGTGGGGACTGGTGGTGGCCGTCGTCGGTTCGCTGCTGGCGCTGCTGCTCCTGGCCGACCGGTGCGAGGGGCGGCACGGCGGCGGGGGCGGCGGGCAGTACTTCGACGCGGGCCCCGCACCGGGGGCGCCGGGCGGCTCGCCGCGCTGACCGGTGCGGCTCACCGCCCGCCGCCGGCGGGTGCCCGCGCTCAGGGCAGGGCGAGCATCCGCTCCAGCGCCGCGCGGGCGTACTTCTCGGTCTCCGGGTCCACCTGGATGCGGTTGACCGTCCGGCCCTCCGCGAGCGACTCCAGCGCCCAGACCAGGTGCGGCAGGTCTATCCGGTTCATGGTGGAGCAGAAGCAGACGGCGCGGTCGAGGAAGACGACCTCCTTGCCCTCCGGCGCGAACCGGTTGGCCAGACGCCGTACCAGGTTGAGTTCGGTGCCGATCGCCCACTTGGAACCGGCGGGCGCCGCCTCCAGCGTCTTGATGATGTACTCGGTCGACCCCACGTAGTCGGCGGCCGAGACCACCTCGTGGCGGCACTCCGGGTGGACCAGCACGTTCACGCCGGGGATGCGCTGCCGCACGTCCTCGACCGACTCCAGCGAGAAGCGGCCGTGCACCGAGCAGTGGCCGCGCCACAGGATCATCCTGGCGTCGCGCAGCTGCTGCGTGGTGAGGCCGCCGCCGGGCTTGTGCGGGTTGTAGACGACGCAGTCCTCCAGCGACATGCCCATGTCGCGGACGGCGGTGTTGCGCCCGAGGTGCTGGTCGGGCAGGAACAGCACCTTCTCGCCCTGCTCGAACGCCCAGTCCAGGGCGCGCCGCGCGTTGGAGGAGGTGCAGATGGTGCCGCCGTGCCGGCCGGTGAACGCCTTGATGTCGGCGGAGGAGTTCATGTAGGAGACGGGCACGGTGGTTCCGGCGACGCCGGCGTCGGTGAGCACGTCCCAGCACTCGGCGACCTGCTCGGCGGTGGCCATGTCGGCCATGGAGCAGCCCGCCGCGAGGTCCGGCAGCACGACCTGCTGGTCGTCGCCGGTGAGGATGTCGGCCGACTCGGCCATGAAGTGCACGCCGCAGAAGACGATGTACTCGGCCTCCGGGCGGGCGGCCGCGTCGCGGGCGAGCTTGAAGGAGTCACCGGTGACGTCGGCGAACTCGATGACCTCGTCGCGCTGGTAGTGGTGGCCGAGCACGAACACCCGGTCGCCCAGGGCCTCCTTCGCGGCGCGGGCGCGGGCCACCAGCGTCGGGTCCGAGGGGGAGGGGAGGTCCCCGGGGCAGTCCACGCCCCGCTCGCTGGCCGGGTCCGCCTCGCGGCCGAGGAGCAGCAGGGCGAGCGGCGTCGGCTGGACGTCCAGGGGATGGGCGGTGGTCACGGCGCACACCTCTCTTGCCGCGCGCTTCGGGGTGACGCGCCGGCGCGGCTCCGGCTGCTCTCCGCAGCACTTCTCGTCGGATTGACGTTATCTATGATAGCGACTTCTCGTCGCCTTGACGACGGCGATCGTGTCAATGTGACGCATGACGCGGACGGCGCCGCACCGTCCACCGGGTCCCGCGACGCCCTCGGCGTCCCCGCGCCGGTGTGGGACGATGGGTGACAGACGCACGAGGCCACCGGAAATGAATCCGGGACTCCGGTTGTTTGACCAGCCGGCAGAGCAGTCCGTACTACCCGGGAGAGAGCAGATGTCCGTTGAGGACAAGACCGCTGTGAGCGACGGCATCATCCTGTCCGACGCCGCCGCCTCGAAGGTGAAGAACCTGCTGGAGCAGGAGGGCCGCGAGGACCTCTCGCTGCGGGTCGCGGTGCAGCCGGGCGGCTGCTCCGGCCTGCGCTACCAGCTCTTCTTCGACGAGCGCTCGCTCGACGGCGACGTGGTGAAGGACTTCGACGGTGTCAAGGTCGTCACCGACCGGATGAGCGCCCCCTACCTGGGCGGTGCCTCCATCGACTTCGTCGACACCATCGAGAAGCAGGGCTTCACCATCGACAACCCGAACGCCACCGGCTCCTGCGCCTGCGGCGACTCCTTCAGCTGAGCCGCGCGGTGCCGCCGCCCCGAGCGGTGGCGCCCGGCTCGCTCGCGGCACGGCCGCACCCGAAGCCGTCACGGTCCACGCCGTGGCGGCTTCGTCGTGCCCGGCTCCGGACCCCGGTCCAGGGCCGGTCCAGGGCCGGTCCGGGCCGCGGTCCGGACCCCCGATCAGGCGGCCGGGGCCCGGGCCCGCCACGGGCGCGTCCGTCCGGGGCCGGGGAACGCGAGAGGCCGGGAGGCCCCCGCCTGCCGTAGCGGGGACTCTCCCGGCCTCAGCCGTGTCCGCCCGGACCCTCACAACGCCGGGCCGACCGGCCGTCCGCCCCACCCGGCTGCACCGGGCGGGGCGGGCGTTCAGGAGTGATCGCGGTTGTCCTCCAGGTACTGCCGGCTGAGGTCGCTCAGCTGCTCCAGTTCCTCGCCGTGCTCGTCCAGCACGGTCCGGTCCCCGATCGGCGCCTCCAGCGTCACCGTGAAGGGCTTGGACACCGCCATCAGCACGCACACGTCGTTGCCGTCGCTCTCGTGCAGCAGCTCGACGGTCACCGTGTCCTCGGTCTCCCGGGCCACGGCGGTGTAGTCGCCGCACACCCCGGTCCAGTTCCAGTACGTCAGCTCGGTGGCCCCGTCTCCGTAGGGCTCCAGGCCGGTCAGCGGGCCGGGGGGCGGAGCCATGGCGTCACCGGGGGCGTCCGGTGCGCCGCCCTGGTGGGCGGGTGTGTCACCGCCAGTGCCGGGCTCGGACGGCTCGGCCGGCCCGGACCCCGGCTCGCCGGCGCCGATGTCCGCACCCCCGCCCGGCCAGGAGCCGGCCACTCCCGTCACCAGGGCCGGCTCGACGGCGAGGTGGCTGACCCGGTACCAGGACGGGTCGGTGACGAACGTGTCCTCGTCGTCGACGCTGAACAGCCAGGTCGGTGCCAGGACCGGCTCGCCGTCCGAGGACTCGTACCCGAGGCCCAGCTCGGCGCCGGTCACCTCGACGACGCGGGCGCCGTCCGAGGGCTCGGCCGCGCCTCCGTTCAGCTGCGCCAGCGCCTCCTCCGCGCCGATCAGCGGATAGCTGTCGTCCGCGACCGGGGTGAGCAGACTCCCGAAGCCGTTGACGATCCGGCCGTCCGGGCCGACCGCGAGCCGGGTGCTCCAGCCGTAGGTGGCGTAGCCGTCCACGGCCGGGTCCACCGCGACCACCCGCTGGTCGCCGTCGACCTGGGAGGCGTCGGCGCGCTCCGCCGGAAGGTCCAGCTCCGTCAGCAGCGGCGCGACGGATGCGAGCGCCTCCTTCTCGGTGACCGGTTCGGCCGGGGTGGTGGGAGCGTCGTCGACACCGCGGCCGCCGTCGTGGTCGGAGGAGACACCGTCGTCGGGCGAAGCCGGTTCGGAGGGCTCCTCGGTCGGGGCCGCCCCGGGGGTCGTGCGCTCCAGATCCTGCGGGACCGGCGCGTCCTCCAGACCGCGCTCCCCGTCGTGTGGCCCGGGCTCCCGGGGTGCCTTGTCGGTCAGACCGGGCTCCGGGCCGGGTTCCACCGGCAGGTCCACCGGGGGCATCCCGGGCAGGCCGCCGACGGGCCGGGCGGGCTCGACGGTCTCCACCGGCTCGACGGTGGGCTCCACCGAGGCAGCCGGGTCCGTGTCGGCCGGGAGCAGGTCCGGGGCGGCGTAGGGCGACAGCGACCACTGGCCGCCACCGCTCTCCTCGACCAGCAGCCGCAGCTCGCCGTCGGGCAGAGCGGCGCCCACCTGCCAGTAGCCGTCGGCGAGTTCGGGCTCGCCCGCCACTCCCAGGACCTCGGCCAGCTCCGCCACCGTGGCGGCGTCCACCGTTCCGTCGAAGCGGAAGACCGGAGCGTCCTCCGGGGTCCCCGGCAGTGCGTCGCCGGCGCGGTAGAAGACCGGGCCCAGCTCCTCGGACGCGGCCTCGCCGGCTCCCGCCGCTCCGCCGTCGATCGCCAGCTGCTCCGGGGCCTCCGCGCCGCCGGTCACCAGGCTCACGCCGTAGGCACCGCCCGCCAGCAGGACGACGGAGGCGGCGATGGCGGTCACCGCTGCCCAGCGGCGCCCGCCCCGGCGCCCGGCGCCGGATTCCTCGTCGGTCACGACTTCTGGTTCAGTCACGACGTCACTCCTCGGGTGGCGATGGGCCCTTCCGGCCCGCTCTGTCCCCTCTGACGGACCGGGCGGGCCACGGGTTCCCTCCAGTCGCCCCACGCTTCGGCCGCTGCCGGTAGCCTGGGCCCGTCCCTCGCCCGGCACCACGTCCCGACCCAGGAGCAGCACGCTGTGCGCATCGCCGTTTCCGGCTCCATCGCCACTGACCATCTGATGACCTTCCCGGGCCGGTTCGCGGACCAGCTCGTCGGGGATCAACTGCACACCGTCTCGCTGTCGTTCCTGGTGGACGGCCTGGACGTGCGGCGCGGCGGCGTCGCCGCCAACATCTGCTTCGGCATGGGCCAGCTCGGCGCCGCACCGGTGCTGGTGGGCGCGGCCGGCGCCGACTTCGACGAGTACCGCGCCTGGCTGGACCGGCACGGCGTGGACACGGAGTCCGTGCGGATCTCCGAGGTCCTGCACACCGCCCGCTTCGTCTGCACCACCGACGCGGACCACAACCAGATCGGCTCCTTCTACACCGGCGCCATGAGCGAGGCCCGGCAGATCGAGCTGAAGACGGTCGCCGACCGCGTCGACGGCCTGGACCTGGTCCACATCGGAGCCGACGACCCCGAGGCGATGATGCGGCACACCGAGGAGTGCCGCTCCCGCTCGATCCCGTTCGCAGCCGACTACTCCCAGCAGCTCGCCCGGATGGGCGGCGAGGAGATCCGCGCGCTCACCGACGGCGCCGCCTTCCTCTTCAGCAACGAGTACGAGAAGGCGCTGATCGAGACCAAGACCGGCTGGGACGAGGCGGAGATCCTCAGCCGCGTCGGCACCCGGGTCACCACTCTCGGCGCCAAGGGCGCGGTCATCGAGCGCGCCGGCGAGGAGCCGATCCGCGTCTCCTGCCCCGAGGAGGAGCGCAAGGCCGACCCCACCGGCGTCGGCGACGCCTTCCGGGCCGGTTTCCTCTCCGGCCTGGTCTGGGGTTCCTCCCTGGAGCGCGCCGCCCAGGTCGGCTGCATGATGGCCACCCTCGTCATCGAGACCGTCGGCACCCAGGAGTACACCCTGCTGCGCGGCACCTTCCTGGAGCGGTTCACCAAGGCCTACGGCCCGGAGGCGGCGGACGAGCTCCGCGGCCACCTCGGCGTCTGACACCGGCGCGACGGACCACTCGCGTACCGCCGGGCCACACCGCCCTCCCGCCCTACCGCCCTCCGCGCCCGAGCCCCGGGCCGGAGGGCGGAGCCGTGCCTCCTCCGCGCGCCTCCGCGCGCTCACACCGAGCGGCGGACCCGGTAGACGGCGCCGGCGCCGTCCTCGGCGGGCAACGGCACCTCGCCCAGGTACTCCTGGCCCCGCATCTCGCACCAGGCCGGGATGTCCAGCCGCGCGGCGGTGTCGTCGGCCAGCACCCGGACGACGGAGCCGACCGGAACGCGCGGCATCATCTTGGCCAGTTCGATGACCGGGATCGGGCAGCGCAGTCCGAGCGCGTTCACGGTCCGTTCGCCCAGCGCCCCCGCGCCCGCGCCGCGGCGCCGCGGCTGAACGGGGGCCGCGTGGCCGCCACTCGCCGAGCCGTCACCCGCCACGTCTGCGCCCGCCGCCTCCTCGCCCGCTCCGCCTTCGCCCGCACCGGCGCTCGCCGTCGCGGAGACGGCCGGGGCCGTGAGCTGGTCGCGCACTCCCGCCACGGCTCCCGGCAGCACGTCGAGGAACCGCTCCACCTCCGCCTCCGTCGTCCCCCGGGGCAGGGACAGCCGCACGTTCCCCTCCGACAGCACCCCCATGGCGCGCAGCACATGGCTCGGGGTGAGCGTGGAGGAGGTGCAGGAGGAACCGGAGGAGACCGAGAACCCGGCGCGGTCCAGCGCGTGCAGCAGCGCCTCCCCGTCGACGTAGAGACAGGAGAAGGTGACGATGTGCGGCAGCCGTAGCGCCGGGTGGCCGACCACCGTGGTGTCCGGGACCTCGCGCGCCACCCGCTCACGCACCCGGTCCACCAGTGCCCGCAGCCGCTCGCCCTCCGCCACCGCCTCGGCCCGCACCGCCCGCAGGGCGACGGCCGCCGCCACCACCGCCGGCAGGGACGGGTAGCCCGGCGAACGCCCCCACTCCCGCTCGTCGGCCGGCTCCGGCGGCGCGAACCTGACCCCCTTGCGCACCGCCAGCAGCCCCACCCCGCCCGGGCCGCCCCACTTGTGGGCGCTGGCGGCCAGCAGCGACCAGGAGCCCGGGACCCGGCCCCAGGGCAGGGACTGGGCCGCGTCCACCAGGAGCGGTACCCCGGCCGCCGCGCAGCCCTCCGCCACCTCCTCGACCGGTTGTTCGGTACCCACCTCGTGGTTGGCGGACTGGAGCACCGCCAGCGCGGTGTCCGGACGCAGCGCCGCCGCCCACTCCCCGGCGTCCACCCGTCCGGCGCGGTCGGGCGAGACCTCGGTCACCGCCCCGCCCTCGTCCCGATGGGCGCCCGCGGCGTGCAGCACAGCCGAGTGCTCCACCGCGGAGACCAGCAGATGCCGCCCGGCACGGCGACGCGCCGTCAGCGATCCGGCGATCCCGGTGTGCAGCGCCCGGGTGCCGGAGGTGGTGAAGGACAACTCGTCCGGACGGCAGCCGACCTGTTCCGCCGCGCTCTCCCGCGCGGTGTCCAGCAGCAGACGCGCCCGCCTGCCCTCGCGGTGCAGCCGGGAGGGGTCGGCCCACCCCTCCTCCCAGGCGGCGAGGAACGCCTCGCGCGCGAGCGGGTGCGGGGGAGCGGAGGAGGCGGCGTCGAAGTACGTCACGTCCGCAGGCTACGCCCGGCGCCCGGGTGGCCCGCGCCGGGCGCGGCACGCCCGGCACGCCCGGGATGCCCGAGAGGTGTGGAGCCGCGGCGGTCCGCGCCGCGTCCGCCGCCGGACGGGGCCCGGCCGGTGTGAGGCGTCCTGGACCCGGGCGTGACGGCCCGCCGGGTGCGCCGCGGACGTGCGCGATCGGGGCGCGGGCCCGCCGGTCGGCGTCCCGCGGGCCCCGTCCGTGGCGCCCGGTACATCCCCTGGTGCGGCGCCACGGCGCGTTGGGCACCCTCCCCGCGCAACGCCATGGGGTGTCCAGTAGGGTTTGGTCCGCGTAAATATCCAAACCCTGCCCGTGCCAGGTCAAGCGCCCCCGTCGCCGAGCGATGGCGGTGAACCGGACGCACGGGCGAGACTCTCGGGAAGGCGCTACGTGAGTCCCAACGGCTCCGACCGCTCGTCGCGGCGTCCGATGCGGCGGATTCTGCCGCAGGCGCTCATCGCGGGCCTGGTCCTCGCAACCGCGACCGGTTGCACATCCGAGGATTTCCCTCGCCTCGGTATGCCCAGTCCGGCGACGGAGGAGGCGCCCCGCATCCTGTCGCTGTGGCAGGGATCGTGGGCGGCCGCGCTCATCACGGGCGTAATCGTCTGGGGTCTGATCGCGTGGAGTGTGTTCTCCCACCGCCGGTCCCGGACCAAGGTGGAAGTCCCGCCGCAGACGCGGTACAACCTGCCCATCGAGGCGCTGTACACGCTGGCTCCGCTCATCATCGTCTCGGTGCTGTTCTACTTCACCGCGCGCGACCAGACGGAACTGCTGAAGACCTCCGAGCAGCCGGACCACGTGATCAACGTGGTGGGCTTCCAGTGGAGCTGGGGCTTCAACTACCTGGAGCCGGTGGGCGAGGGGGACACCTTCGCGCAGGACGCCGCGGAGCTGTCCGCCATCCCCGACCGGATGATGGACGCGGTCCCCGAGAACGCGGACGGCGTCTACGACGTCGGCACCCCCGCGGACCGGAACCCGGACACCGGCAACCCCGGCCCGACCCTGGTCCTGCCCGAGGGCGAGACCGTGCAGTTCATCCTCACTTCGCGTGATGTCATCCACTCCTTCTGGGTTGTCCCCTTCCTGATGAAGATGGACGTCATCCCGGGCCACACCAACCGCTTCGAGGTGACCCCCAACAAGCAGGGCACCTTCCTCGGCAAGTGCGCCGAGCTCTGCGGTGAGGACCACGCCCGGATGCTGTTCAACGTCAAGGTGGTGTCGCCGGAGGAGTACCAGGAGCACCTGCAGGATCTGGCGGACAGGGGCCAGACCGGCTACATCCCGGCGGGTATCGCGCAGACCGACGCCGCCAAGAACGCGGAGACGAACCAGCCGTGACGATCCTCGAGAAGCCCTCCGAGTCCGGGCGGACGCCGGTCGGCGCGCCGCCCGCACGCAAGAAGTCACCCGGCCAGATCGCGGTGAAGTGGCTGACGACCACTGACCACAAGACGATCGGCACGATGTACCTCATCACGTCGTTCGCCTTCTTCATCGTCGGCGGCGCGATGGCGCTGATCATGCGGGCCGAGCTGGCCCGTCCGGGCAGCCAGATCGTCAGCAACGAGCAGTTCAACCAGCTGTTCACGATGCACGGCACGATCATGCTGCTGCTCTTCGCGACGCCGCTGTTCGCCGGCTTCGCGAACTGGATCATGCCGCTGCAGATCGGCGCGCCCGACGTGGCGTTCCCGCGGCTGAACATGCTGGCCTACTGGCTGTACCTGTTCGGCGGTCTGATCGTCGTCGGCGCGTTCTTCACGCCGCAGGGCGCGGCCAACTTCGGCTGGTTCGCCTACTCGCCGCTCTCCGACGCGGTCCGCTCGCCCGGTATGGGCGCGGACATGTGGGTGATGGGCCTGGCGCTCGGCGGTTTCGGCACGATCCTCGGTGCGGTCAACTTCATCACCACGATCATCTGCATGCGCGCACCCGGCATGACGATGTTCCGGATGCCGATCTTCACCTGGAACGTCCTGCTGACCGGTGTGCTGGTCCTGCTGGCCTTCCCGGTGCTGGCCGCCGCCCTCTTCGGCCTCGCCGCCGACCGGATCTTCGGCGCCCACATCTTCGACGCGGCCAACGGCGGCGCGATCCTGTGGCAGCACCTGTTCTGGTTCTTCGGCCACCCCGAGGTGTACATCATCGCGCTGCCGTTCTTCGGCATCGTCTCCGAGATCATCCCGGTCTTCAGCCGCAAGCCGATCTTCGGCTACATCGGCCTGGTCGGCGCGACCATCGCCATCGCAGGTCTCTCGGTGACGGTCTGGGCGCACCACATGTACGTGACGGGCGCGGTGCTGCTGCCGTTCTTCTCGTTCATGACGTTCCTGATCGCGGTTCCGACGGGCGTGAAGTTCTTCAACTGGATCGGCACCATGTGGCGGGGCTCGCTGAGCTTCGAGACGCCGATGCTGTGGACCGTCGGCTTCCTGGTCACCTTCCTCTTCGGTGGTCTGACCGGCGTCATCCTCGCCTCGCCGCCGCTGGACTTCCACGTCTCGGACAGCTACTTCGTGGTGGCGCACTTCCACTACGTGGTGTTCGGCACGGTCGTCTTCGCGATGTTCGCCGGCTTCCACTTCTGGTGGCCGAAGTGGACCGGCAAGATGCTGGACGAGCGGCTCGGCAAGATCACCTTCTGGACGCTGTTCGTGGGCTTCCACGGCACCTTCCTGGTGCAGCACTGGCTCGGCGCCGAGGGCATGCCCCGCCGGTACGCGGACTACCTGCACGCCGACGGCTTCACCACGCTGAACATGATCTCCACCGTCGGGTCGTTCCTGCTCGGCATGTCGATGCTCCCGTTCTTCTACAACGTCTGGAAGACGTGGAAGTACGGCGAGAAGGTCGAGGTCGACGACCCGTGGGGCTACGGACGGTCGCTCGAATGGGCTACCTCCTGCCCGCCGCCGCGGCACAACTTCGTCACGCTGCCGCGCATCCGTTCCGAATCTCCCGCGTTCGACCTGCACCACCCCGAGCAGGCGGAGCGGGACCAACTGGAGAACCACGGCGTGGGCGCTGCGGTGTCCCGTGAGGAGCACACCAAGTGAAGATCCAGGGCCACATGTTCAACTGGCTGGCGGGCTTCATCCTGGTCGTCGCCATCGTGTACGGCGTCTGGTCCAAGGAGCCCGTCGGCACCACCGCCCTCTTCCTCTCCTTCGGCCTGTCGGTGATGATCGGGTTCTACCTGGTCTTCACCGCCCGCCGGGTGGACACCGGGGCGCAGGACAACAAAGAGGCCGACGTCGCGGACGACGCCGGTGAGCTGGGCTTCTTCTCCCCGCACAGCTGGGCGCCGCTGGCGCTGGGCGCGGGCGGTATGACGGCCTTCCTCGGCCCGGTCTTCGGCTGGTGGTTCCTGTACTTCACCGCCCCGCTGCTGGCCATCGGCCTGTGGCTGTGGGTCTTCGAGTACTACCGGGGCGAGAACCAGACCCAGTAGCGACCAGCACCACGCGGCAGGGCGGCACAACCGCCGAACGGGTCGGCCCCCGGACGAAACGTCCGGGGGCCGACCCGTTTGCATGCGCTCCGCGCGCCAATGGCGGACATTCTTCATATTTTATGACCATGAGTCACGGGAATGTCATCACCGACGGGAACGCCGACAGGGACGCCCCCCGCGCCCCTGCGGCCGGCCCGCTCCGCGGGGCCGCCCGGCGTCGAATGACGCTCGGCTGCGCCCTCATACTCGCCCCACTGATGGCCGGGCTGACCGCCTGCGGCGGCGGCACCGCGTCATCCGTACCCAGCACTCCCTACGACGCGGCCTCGGAGGTCTCCTTCGGGCCGGCCGAGGGAGCCGAACAGGCGGCGGTGGACCCCGCCGAGCCGCTGAAGGTCACCGCCACGTCCGAGGAGTCGCGGATCACCGACGTGACCGCCGTCGACGCCGCCGGCCGCACCGTCACCGGGGAGCTCACCGCCGACGGCGGCACGTGGAGCAGCACCACCCCGCTGGCCGCCGGCATCGAGTACACGGTCGAGGTGGCCACCGAGAACGCCGCCGGCCACCCCGGACGCCGCACCCACGTCTTCACCACCAAGGACGCCGACGCCACCGCGCTGGAAATCACCTTCGGGCCCGAGAAGGGCACCTACGGCGTCGGCCAGCCCGTCACGGCCGAGCTGAGCGAGGAGATCGAGGACCGCGCCGCCCGCGCCGTCGTGGAGAGGCTGATCACGGTCGAGTCCGAACCCGCCGTCGAGGGCAGCTGGCACTGGGCCGACGGCAGGACGATGCACTTCCGTCCGGCCGAGTACTGGCCCGCCAACTCCACCGTCCGGGTGACTTCCGCACTCGACGGAGTGCACATCCAGGACGGGCTGCGCGGCGGGGAGTCCGAGCCGCTGACGCTGCGCACCGGCGACCGCGTGGAGGCGGTCGCCGACATCGGCACCCTCACCATGACGGTCAGGAACAACGGCGAGGTCGTGCGCACGATGCCGATGACCACCGGCAAGGAGGGGTTCCGCACCCGGGAGGGCAAGAAGGTGGTGCTCGGCAAGGAGCAGCACGTGCGGATGGTCGGCAGCAGCATCGGCATCGCGCCCGGCAGCTCCGAGTACTACGACCTCGACGTCTACTGGGCGGCGCGGCTGACCTGGAGCGGGGAGTACGTGCACGGCGCGCCCTGGTCCGCCGGCTCGCACGGCGCCGACAACGTCAGCCACGGCTGCACCGGCCTGAGCACGGAGGACGCCCGCTGGTTCTTCGAGTACGTCAAGGTCGGCGACATCGTCGAACACGTCAACGGCTACGGCGCCGACATGGCGTACTTCGGCAACGGCTTCGGTGACTGGAACATGGACTGGGACGCCTGGCAGCAGGGGAGCGCCCTGCACGGCGACGCCGACGCGGACACCGGAAGCGGCGACTCCGGCCGCCTCCGTCCCTCCCTGTGACCGCCCCGCGGCGGCCCCTCGGACGGCGACGCCGCCACCCCGGCCCTCCTGGGCGGGGTGGCGGCGTCGGGGCGTTCCACGGGCCCGTGGGCCCGGCGTGCGGGCTACGCTGCGGCGGGCAGCCGCTCGCGCAGCACGGCGGCCAGGCCGAACGCGACCTCCGCCGGGTCCAGCGGGCGCGGCACGGCGGCCTCGGCGCGGCTCCACGTCGCCAGCCAGGCGTCCTGCGGGCGGCCGATCAGCAGCAGCACCGGCGGGCACTCGAAGATCTCGTCCTTGATCTGGCGGCAGACACCCATGCCACCGGCGGGCACCGCCTCGCCGTCCAGCACGCAGGCGTCGATGCCGCCCTCCTCCAGCAGACGGAGCAGCGTGGGCAGCGTGGCGCACTCCACGTACTCGACCGGGGGAAGGTCCGCGGCCGGCCGCCGGCCCGCCGCCATCCGCACCTGCTCGCGGGTGTTGACGTTGTCGCTGTAGACCAGCACCGTCGCGGTGTGCTGCATCCGTCCTCCTCGATGGATTGCCCATGCCCGCCTGCGCGGACGGCGCCGCCCGGGCCGCGCTGCGCGGACACCGTGCGGACGGCACTGGCCGGATGGTACTCCGTCGGCCCTCGCGGCGGGCAGGGGCCGGGGGCGCGCGAGGCCGTGACGCGGCCCGGAAAGCGCCTGCCGGGGCCGCACATCAGCCCGGACACACCGAACGGGACCCCCGGGGGTGAGTGCGGGATAAGCGACCGACATAATGTCGGCGTGGCGACAGCAACAGCAGAAGCAGAAACCGGGCACGCGCATCACTCGGTCAACCGACCGAACCTCACGAGCGTCGGCACAGTCATCTGGCTGAGCTCTGAGCTGATGTTCTTCGCGGCCCTCTTCGCGATGTACTTCACCCTGCGATCGGTGATGGGCAGCGAGTACTGGCAGGCCCAGGCGGACCTGCTGAACGTGCCGTACGCCCTCAGCATCACCACGATCCTGGTGCTCTCCTCGGTCACGTGCCAGTTCGGCGTCTTCGCCGCTGAGCGCGGTGACGTGAAGCGGCTCAGGATGTGGTTCGCGATCACCTTCGTGATGGGGTCGATCTTCATCGGCGGACAGGTGGCCGAGTATGTCGAACTGGTCGCGCACGAGGGCATCTCGCTCTCGTCCGATCCGTACGGCTCGGCGTTCTACCTCACCACCGGTTTCCACGGTCTGCACGTGCTGGGCGGCCTGATCGCCTTCCTGCTTGTGCTCGCCCGGACCTACATGGCCCGGCGCTTCACCCATGAGCAGGCCACGGCGGCGATCGTGACGTCGTACTACTGGCACTTCGTCGACGTCGTCTGGATCGGTCTGTTCATCACGATCTACGTCATCAAGTAGGCCCAGAAACCACCGCCGGCGCAGCCGGCCCGCACGATCCACGTACTGACGCAGAAGATCCTGACACCGGGGTAATCCGTGAAAAAGCTCTCCGCACGACGGCGCCATCCGCTGGCGGCGCTTGTCGTCCTCCTCTTCGCGCTGGCGGCCACAGGGGGGCTGTACACCGCGCTCGCTCCCGCGGGCGAGGCCAAGGCCGAAGCCTCGGATAGCTCGCTGGCGATCGAAGAGGGCAAGAAGCTCTACGCCGTGGGCTGCTCCAGCTGCCACGGTATGGGCGGTCAGGGAGGCAGCGACGGGCCCAGCCTCGTCGGTGTCGGCGCGGCCGCCGTGGACTTCCAGGTCTCCACCGGCCGCATGCCGATGCAGGCCAAGGGACCGCAGGCTCCGAAGAAGCCCAAGGCCTACACCCCCGAGGAGACCGCCCAGCTGGCGGCCTACATCGCCTCCCTCGGCCCGGGCCCGGCCATTCCGGAGTCCTCCGCGTACAACCCGGCCGACGGCGACTCCGCCAAGGGCGGTGAACTGTTCCGCACCAACTGTGCGCAGTGCCACAACTTCACCGGTCAGGGCGGCGCCCTGACCCACGGCAAGTACGCGCCGAACCTCCATGACGTGGAGCCGCGCCACATCTACCAGGCCATGCTCACCGGCCCGCAGGCGATGCCCAGCTTCCCCGACTCCACGCTCACGCCGGAGCAGAAGCGCGACATCATCGCCTGGCTGGACGCCGTGAACACCTCCGAGTCCCCCAACCCGGGTGGCTTCTCCCTCGGCGGCTTCGGCCCGGTCAGCGAAGGGCTCTACGCCTGGACGTTCGGAATCGGCGTACTGATCGCCGCGGCGGTGTGGATCGCAGCCCACACGGCAAAGGCCAGGAAGTCATGAGTAGCGAGACTGGATCATCTAAAGACGTGTCAGAGGAACACCTGCCGACCGCGCAGGAACACGGCACGGTGACCGTGGCGGACGATCCGTTCGCAGACCCGGGTCTCCCGGCACACGAGCCGCGCATCCAGGACATCGACGAGAAGGCCGCGAAGCGCTCCGAGCGCACCGTGACGCTGCTGTTCGTCCTGTCCTCCCTGGCCACGGTGGGCTTCATCGTGTCCTTCCTGCTCATCCCGATCGACAAGATCGTCTACATCTGGCCCTTCGGCCATGTGAGCGGGCTCAACTTCGCGCTGGGCTGGACCCTCGGTCTCGCCCTCTTCTGCATCGGCGCCGGCGCGGTCCACTGGTCCCGCACGCTGATGTCGGACGAGGAGGTGCCCGACGAGCGGCACCAGATCGCGGCCTCCCCCGAGGTCAAGGCCGAGGTGCTGGCCGAGTTCCGGGCCGGTACCGAGGAGTCCGGGATCGGCTTCGGCCGCCGGAAGATGATGCGCAACTCGCTGCTCGGCGCGCTGGCCCTGGTGCCGCTCTCCGGTGTGGTGCTGCTGCGCGACCTCGGCCCCGCGCCGGGCGACAAGCTCCGGCACACCGCCTGGGACGCCGGCAAGCGGATCGTCAACGAGAACACCGGTCTGCCGCTCCGCCCGGAGGACATCACCGTCGGGTCGCTGACCCAGGCGATGCCCGAGGGCCTGGACCTGCACGACCACGACTTCCACGCGCAGATCGCCAAGGCCGCGGTGATGCTGGTCCGGCTCGAACCGGACGACATCAAGGACGAGCAGTCCGCCGAGTGGGGTCACGAGGGCATCCTGTGCTTCTCGAAGATCTGCACCCACATCGGTTGCCCGGCCACGCTCTACGAGCGGCAGACGCACCACGCGCTGTGCCCCTGCCACCAGTCGACCTTCGACCTGGCGGACGGTGCCCGGGTGCTCTTCGGGCCGGCCGGTCACCCCCTGCCGCAGCTGCGGATCACAACCAACGACGACGGTGAGCTGGTTGCCCTGGGCGACTTCGCCGAGCCGCCCGGCCCGAGTTTCTGGGAGCGTGGATGAGTACGGCAACGGACGCGCCGAAGAGCGCGCCGAGTCGCGGGGGCAAAGCCCCGGCGGGCGAGCGGGTGGCCGACTGGGCCGACGGCCGGGTGGGCGTCTACAGTCTCGCCAAGGCCAACATGCGCAAGATCTTCCCCGACCACTGGTCGTTCCTGCTGGGTGAGATCTGCCTTTACGCCTTCATCATCATCATCCTCACGGGCGTCTACCTCACGCTCTTCTTCGTGCCGAGCATGGCAGAGCTCGAGTACTCGGGCTCGTACGTGCCGATGCAGGGCGTGCTGATGTCCGAGGCGTACGCCTCGACGCTCGACATCAGCTTCGACGTGCGCGGTGGCCTGCTGATGCGGGAGATCCACCACTGGGCCGCGCTGATCTTCGTCGTGGCGATCTTCTTCCACATGATGCGGGTCTTCTTCACCGGAGCCTTCCGCAAGCCGCGCGAGATCAACTGGCTGTTCGGCTTCCTGCTGCTGGTCCTGGCGATGTTCACCGGTCTGACCGGTTACTCGCTCCCGGACGACCTGCTCTCGGGAACCGGTGTCCGGTTCATGGAGGGCGCCGTCCTGGCGGTGCCGGTGGTCGGTACCTGGCTCCAGATGTTCCTGTTCGGCGGCGAGTTCCCGGGCTACGACATCATCCCCAGGTTCTTCGTGGTGCACGTGCTGCTGCTGCCGGGCCTGATGGTCGGCCTGATCGTGGCGCACCTGATCCTGATCGTGTACCACAAGCACACCCACTACGCCGGTCCCGGCCGCACCAACAGCAACGTCGTCGGTATGCCGCTCTTCCCGGTCTACATGGCGAAGGCGGGCGGCTTCTTCTTCCTGGTCTTCGGCCTGATCGCGATGATCGCGGCGACCACCAGCATCAACCCGATCTGGGTGCTGGGGCCATACCGGCCGGACCAGGTGTCGACCAACGCGCAACCCGACTGGTACATGGGCTTCTCCGAGGGCCTGGTGCGGCTCATGCCGGCCTGGGAGATCGTGCTGTTCAACAGCTACACGCTCAACCTCGGCCTGCTGATCCCGCTGATGGTGCTGCCGGTCGTGCTCGGCGCGATCGCGCTTTACCCGTTCTTCGAGAACTGGGTCACCAAGGACAAGCGCGAGCACCACATCTCGGAGCGCCCCCGCAACGCCCCGACCCGCACCGCGTTCGGTGTGGCGTGGCTGAGCTGGTACTTCATCGCCCTGGTGGCGGGTGGAAACGACGTCTGGGCGATCAACTTCGACCTGTCGATCAACGCCATCACGTGGTTCGGCCGGGTCGGGTTCTTCGTGGTGCCGGTGGTGGTCTTCATCATCACGCGCCGGATCTGCATCGGGCTCCAGCGACGGGACCGCGACAAGGTGCTGCACGGTCGTGAGACCGGCATCATCAAGCGCCTCCCGCACGGTGAGTTCGTCGAGGTGCACGAGCCGCTGTCGCAGGCGAAGCTGCACGCCCTCACCGCGCACGACCAGTACCAGCCGGCGGAGCTGCCCGCGTCCACGGACGCCAACGGCGTCCAGCGCAAGGTCGGTCTGCTGGAGAAGGCACGGGTGCGGATCAGCCGCGGCTACTTCGGCGAGGGCGGCCAGGTCGCCAAGCCGACCGCCGAGGAGTACCGCGAGATCACGAGCGGCGACGGTCACCACTGACCCGTTCCGCGCGCTGATCGGCGCACAGCCCCCGCGGCACCGCCGCGCGCGACGGCCCCGTCCGGACACCGGACGGGGCCGTCGGCGTTCCCGGGCGCGCCGCTAGGGTGAGCGCGTCCCGGCCGGCGCCGTCCGCGCCGGGCCCGGGGGAGGGGCGCGCGGGAGGGCCCTGCCCCGTGGAGCGGACACGCGGGAGGCGGGCGGAGACGGTCACGGGCGGGCCGGGTTTCCCGTACTGTCCTGGCATCCGGCCCCACCCGGGCTCCGTTCCCGACCCACCGCACGCCTTTCCCCACCGCACGCCGCCGCCGGCGACCGCCGGCGGACCGGAATCCGTACGCCAGAGATCCCTGGAGCAGACCATGAGCGCTGTGACGAACCCCGCCGGAGGCGACACCGTGGCGGACCGCTCCTGGCCCGACGTCCTCGGTTCGCTGCTGGCCGGTGAGGACCTGTCCGCCGAGACAGCCGCCTGGGCCATGGACCGGGTGATGCGCGGGGAGGCCACCGACGCGCAGATCGCCGGTTTCGCCGTCGCGTTGCGGGCCAAGGGGGAGACGGTCGACGAGGTGACCGGTCTGGTGCGCGCGATGTACCGGCACGCACAGCTGATCGAGGTGCCCGGACCGACCGTGGACATCGTCGGCACCGGGGGAGACCGGGCCGGGACGGTGAACATCTCCACCATGTCGGCCATCGTGGTGGCGGGCACGGGGGCGAGGGTCGTCAAACACGGCAACCGGGCGGCGTCCAGCCGCAGTGGAGCCTCGGATGTCCTCGAACAGCTCGGCGTCAACCTGGAGTTGTCACCCGCGCGGGTGGCGGAGGTGGCCGAGGAAGCCGGCATCAGCTTCTGCTTCGCGGTGCGGTTCCACCCGGCGTTGCGTCATGTCGCCGCAGCCCGGAGGGAGTTGGGCATCGCCACCACCTTCAACTTCCTCGGTCCGCTCACCAACCCGGCACGGGTCGGAGCCCAGGCGACCGGTGTCGCCGACGCCCGGATGGCACCGATCCTGGCCGGGGTCCTCGCCGAACGCGGCACCTCCGCGCTGGTCTTCCGCGGCGACGACGGACTGGACGAACTCACCACGACGGGAACGTCCACGGTCTGGGTCGTCCGGGAGGGCACCGTGACCCGGCAGAGCTTCGACCCGCGGTCGGTCGGGGTGGAGCCCGTCCCCATCGAGGCACTGCGCGGCGGCGACGCCGCCCACAACGCCGATGTCGCCCGCCGGCTGCTGGACGGTGAACGGGGCCCGGTCCGTGACGCCGTCCTGCTGAACTCCGCCGCCGCGCTGGTGGCGCTGGACCAGGGCGACCAGCCGCTGGCCGACCAGCTCGCCGCCGGGATGGAGCGGGCAGCCAAGGCCATCGACAGCGGCGCGGCGGCCGGCACGCTGGAACGCTGGGTGGAGGCCAGTCACCGGACCGCCTGAGGCGGAAGGCGCACCAACACCGACGAGGCGCGGTCCCCGGCAGTCACCGGGGACCGCGCCTCGCGCGTCGGGGCCGCGTCCCGGCCCGCCTCGACGTCCGTCTCAGGAGTCCAGGCCGATGGCGAAGGCCGCCTCCAAGTCGTGCTGGGAGTAGGTGCGGAACGCGATGTGGGTCTCGGTCGACTCCACACCCGGAACCTTGCTGATCCGTCCCGGAATGACCTCGGCGAGGTCGTCGTGACGCGGGACCCGGACGATGGCGATCAGGTCGTGCGCCCCGGTGACCGAGTAGACCTCGCTGACCCCCTCCAACGCGGCGATCCGCTCCGCGATCTCCGGGATGCGGTCCACGCTGGTCTTGATGAGCACAATCGACGTGATCATGGCTGAGCTCCCTGGGGGTAAGGGCCTGGAACGATGGTCCGAAACCGCCGCTCACTCTAGGCGATACCCCACCGGACCCGATGGGCCCACGCCCCCAGCCGGTCGCCCGCGCCCGCCGGCCGTGCCCGCCGCCCGCGCGCCGCACGGATCGGCGGCCCCCTCGGCGGCGCGTCAGGCCGTAGGCTGGCCGAGGGGCCCTTATGCCAGGACACTCCCGAACAGAGAAAGTAGGACGAGACCATGGTGCTCTCCCAGCCGACTGACGGGACCAGGTGGCGCTGCACCCTGTGCGGCAACCTCACGCGCTTCGACGTGACCCGCACGAGCCGGGTACGGGAGTACGTGCATCTGGACCTCGCCGGTGAGCCGACGGTGGAGGAGCGCGAGGTGCTGGGCGACCGGGTGGAGTCGGTGCGGTGCCGCTGGTGCAACGCCGTGGACCAGGTGGAGCTGGTCGACCGTCCCGACTCGGGTTCCTGACGGGCGGTGGAGACCGTGTCCGCATCCACTCCAGCGGGGGAGACGGGCGCCAACGGCCCGTCCGCCGAGGAGACCGACGGCGCGGCCGGTGCCCAGCGCGCCGCCGCCGTGACCGAGCACCAACCCGAGCACGAGCCCAAGCACGAGCCCGAGCACGACGGCGCGGACAGCCACGAGTCGGGGCACCAACCCGCCGGTGAGCCCGGCCGTGAGCACGGTTCCCCGGACTCCGGGGTCGCTTCCGAGGCCGAAGCAGACGCAGACGCGACGGGCGGGCACGGCGGCGCCGGTGCTCCGCCCCCACCGCCGGGGGGCTCCGGCAGCTCCGGCAGCTCGGGCGGTTCCGGCGGTTCCGGCGGTTTCGGGGACGCCGACGGGGAGGAGCCGGACGGCCCGCTGCCGGAGCGGGTCCGCCACCGCGTCGTGGTCATGGCGGGTGAGACCTTCGCGGGGATGCGCATCTCAGAACTGCCGCCGCCACTGCGCCAGTACGCCCGCTTCACCCCCACCCGCCGCGTCAAGTACGGCGCCGCCGCCATCGCCACCGCGCTGGAGACCGACGCCGGGTTCCGGCACCGGGTGGCGTCCCGGCTGCGGGCCGAACAGCCGGACCTCGCGGACGCGCTGACCCAGGGAACCGTCCCGCCCGCCGCCGACCCGGTCGAGGTCGCCGCCGCGGCGTACGTGCTGCGTCCCCAGGGCTGGGTGAAGCTGATGGTGGCGGCCGGCGAGGAGACCCTGCGCGCGGAGGCCGAGCACGCGGAGGAGGAGCGCGCCCGCGAACTGGAGCGGCTGCGTGAGGAGGTGGAGCGGTTGCGGGCCGGGACCCGGGAGGAGATCGACCGGCACCGCGTGGATCTCGACGCGGTGCGGCGCGAGTCGGACGCCGTCCACCGCAAGCTGCGCAGCTCCCAGAGCGATGTGCGCCGGGGCGAGGCGGCGCTGCGCAAGCTGCGCGCCGAACTGGAGGCGGTACGTGCGGAGGCCGCCGCCGAGCGGGCGGCGGCCGACGCGGAGGCGCGCCGGCTGCGCGCGCGGCTGGCGGAGTCCGAGACCGCGCTGGAGACCGGCCGCCGGGCCGCCCGCGAGGGCCGCAGCGTGGAGGACATGCGTCTGCGGCTGCTGCTGGACACGGTGTTGGAGGCGGCCCAGGGTCTGCGTCGCGAACTCGCCCTTCCGCCGGTCGAGTTCAGGCCCGCCCAGACGGTGGAGGCGGTGGAGCCGGGCGCACTGACGCCGCGTGACATCGCCAACCGGGCGCTGTCCGAGGAGGACCCGGCGCTGCTGGACCAGCTGCTGGCCCTCCCGCAGGCCCACCTGGTCGTGGACGGCTACAACGTCACCAAGACGGGGTATCCCACGATGCCGCTGGACAAGCAGCGGCTGCGGCTGCTGGGTGGGCTGGCGATGCTGGCGGCGCAGACCTCGGCCGAGGTGACCTGCGTCTTCGACGGTGCGGAGCTGGACGTTCCGGTCCTGCTGGCCCCGCCGCGGGGTGTCCGGGTGCTGTTCTCGAAGTCGGGTCAGACCGCCGACGAGTTGATCCGGCGGCTGGTGCGGGCGGAGCCGCCCGGCCGTCCGGTGGTGGTGGTTTCGGCCGATCGGGAGGTCGCCGACGGGGTCGCGCGCGCGGGCGCGCGCCCGGTGGCATCGGTACTGCTGTTGAAGCGGCTCGCGCGCGCCTGAACCGTGCTCCGGGCGGGGCCTCATGGGCCCCGCCCCCGCCCGGTGCCGGCGTCCGGCGCGCCGGACGCGGGAGAGGTGGATCACATGGTGGACGCGGCGTACTTGTCAAGCCGGACGAGCGGGGAGCGAATCGGGCGCACCGGTCGTTGTCCGGAACGACGCGTTGCTGGGGAGCTGTTGCCCTTGCGGGTGGTTTATCTTCCACGGAACGTACCGTTTCGGTAGCTACGGGTACCGGGTAAGTAAAAAATCGCCGTGGGGATTTGAAGGTTGCTTTCCCCTGTCGCTATGGTCTGGCCTCGAACCTTCGCGCGGTAGTTCACTCATCCGGGGTGGCCGTGGAGGAACCGCCGATCCGCGGCAGTAACGCGGGGCCGGGAGACCGGCAGGCGGCTGAGGAAGAAGGAGATCGCCCCAGTGGCGTCCCACCGTCGTCCCAAGCAGCCGAGCCGCGCCCGTGTCTCCGTTTTCGGTGCCGCCGCGGCTGCCACCGTCGCCCTCTCCTCCCAGAGCGCGCACGCCGACCCGAACCCGAGCAAGGCCGAGGTCAAGGAACGCGTCGACGAGCTCCACGAAGAAGCCACCGAGATCACCGAGGAATACAACGGTGCGATGGAGCAGGAGGAGCAGCTGAAGGAGGAGGCCGAGGAGCTGCAGACCTCGGTCGCACGCGGCCAGGAGGAGCTGAACGAACTGCGCAACAGCGTCGGTTCGGTCGCCTCCGCCCAGTACCGCAACGGCGGCATGACGCCCTCCGTGCAGCTCTTCCTCTCCGCCGACCCCGACGGCTACCTCGACCGCGCCTCCACGCTCGACCAGGTCACCGGCAAGCAGGCAGAGGTGCTGCGGAACATCGAGTCCAAGCAGCGCACCCTCGCCCAGCAGCGCGAGGAGGCCACCACCAAGCTGGAGACGCTGGAGGAGACCCGCGCCGAGATCAAGGAGAAGAAGGACGCGATCCAGGCCAAGCTCGGCGAGGCCCGGGAACTCCTCAACCGCCTCACGGAGGAGGAGCGCCAGCAGCTCCAGGCCGAGGAGCGCGCCGCCGAGGCGGAGGCCCAGCGGCAGGCGGAGGCCGCCGCCGACCGGGCCAGCCGGAGCGAGGGCCGCACCGACAGCCCCTCCGCCACCACCACTACGCCGGTGGCGGACAGCGGATCCGGGTCCTCCTACGCGCAGTCGGCCATCTCCGCCGCGCAGAGCAAGATCGGCTCCCCGTACGTCTTCGGCAACACCGGCCCGCACAGCTTCGACTGCTCCGGCCTCACCGGCTGGGCGTACAAGCAGGCGGGTATCTCGCTGCCCCGCACCTCGCAGGCGCAGGCCAACGCCGGCACCCGGGTCTCCCAGAGCCAGCTCCAGCCCGGCGACCTGGTGTTCTACTACGCGGGCATCACCCACGTCGGCATCTACGTCGGCAACGGGCAGATCCTGCACGCGCCGCGGACCGGCTCCACGGTCAGCTACGCCGGGGTCAACTCGATGCCCTTCCAGTTCGGCGTCCGCGTGGCCTGACCGGCCGCACGCCCGAACCGCACGCCCACGACGGGGCGGTGACCGCCGAGACCGGCGGGCGCCGCCCCGTCGTCGTGATCCGCCCCGTCGATGCCGAGCTTCGCCGGGCCCGGCAACTCCACGGCTCCCGCGCCCGCTTCACGCGCTCCTCCGTCCAGGTGATTGTCCACCGCCGATCGCCGGGGCCGGACGGTCCTCCGAACCGCGCGTGACCTGCGAGGAGTCCGTCCCGCCGGGCGGCACCCTGGCGTCGTCGCTGGTCGGTGCGCGGACTGTGCGCCGCTACATTCTGCTCTCCCCGAGCCCCGACCGAGGAGAGCGCCGCGTCGTGCCGACGAACCGAGGTTCCGTGCCGTCCACGCGCGGCAGAGCCGCCCGGGCGACCATGCTGACCGCCGCCGCGTCCGCCGTACTGGCGGCCGGGGTGGCGCCGGTCGCCGCCCAACCCGGCTCCGAGGCGGGCCAGTCGGCCGCCGAGCGGGTGGACGAGCTCTTCGCCGAGGCGGAGCGTGCCGTGGAGGCGTACAACGGGGTCGACGAGCGGGTGACGGGCCTGCGGGCCGAGGTCGAGCGCCGTCAGGACCGGCTGGCCCGCACCCAGGAGCGCGTCAACGAACAGCGGCACTCCCTGGGTTCGTTCGCTGCCGCCCACTACCGCTCCGGCGGCGTCGAGCCCTCGCTGGCGCTGCTGCTCGCCGACGACCCCGACAGCTACCTCGCGCAGGCCGCCTTCCTCGACCGGGCCGGCGCCCGTCAGCGCGACGACCTGCGCGGCCTGCTCAGCGCCCAGCGCTCGATGGACCAGCAGCGGGCCGAGGCCGGCGGTGTCCTCGCGGAGCTGGAGAGCCGGCGGGCCGAACTCGCCGAACGCAAGCGGGAGGTCAAGGAGAAGCTGGCGCTCGCGCAGCGCCAGCTCAACCGTCTCTCCGAGCGTGAACGGGCCCAGCGTGAACGGGCGCAGCGGTCGCAGGAACGGCAGGACGCCCCGGGTGAGGGGCGGACCCTCGCCGCGGCCGCCGCACCCGTCGCCGCCTCCGGACGCGGCGGGGCGGCCGCGGCCGCCGCCCTGGGCGCCGTCGGGCGGCCCTATGTGTGGGGGTCCGCCGGTCCCAGCGGCTTCGACTGCTCGGGGCTCACCCAGTGGGCCTACGCCCAGGCCGGGACCGCCCTGCCCCGGACCTCCCAGGGCCAGGCCGGGGCGGGCCGCCGGGTGTCACTGGACCAGGCACAACCCGGCGACCTGGTGATCTACCGTGCCGACGCCAGCCATGTGGCGATGTACATCGGCGGCGGACAGGTGGTGCACGCCCCCTACCCCGGTTCCTCCGTGCGGCACGACCCGGTCGGGATGATGCCGGTCAGCGCCGTCGTCCGGCCCTGAGTCCGGCCGCGCCGACGGACGGCGCCCACCCGGCCGGCCCGGACATCCCCAGGCGCGCCCTGGAAGCGCCCTCCGCGCCCCGGGCCCCCGCCCGGCCCCTCCGGTGCCATCCAGGGCCGCGCGGGCCCCGGAGGTGGCCGCCACGCGCCGTGCGGGCCGGGCCGCCCGGACCGCCCGGCGGGCTCCGGTCCCGCGCCCGTCACCGGATAGGCTCCTGCCGATGCACCGCACCCTGATCGTCACCAACGACTTCCCCCCGCGCCCCGGCGGTATCCAGGCGTTTCTGCACAGCATGGCGCTGCGGATGGACCCCGAACAGGTCGTCGTCTACGCCTCGACGTGGAAGCGGGGCCGGGAGGGCGCCGAGGCGACCGCCGCGTTCGACGCGGAACAGCCCTTCACCGTGGTCCGCGACCGCGCCACCATGCTGCTGCCGACACCGCGCGTCACCCGGCGCGCCCAGGCGCTGCTGCGCGAGCACGGCTGCCGGTCGGTGTGGTTCGGTGCCGCCGCGCCGCTCGGCCTGATGGCGCCGGCGCTGCGGTCCGCCGGCGCCGAACGGCTGGTGGCGACCACCCACGGACACGAGGCGGGCTGGGCGCAGTTGCCCGCGGCGCGCCGACTACTGCGGCGCATCGGCGAGTCCACCGACACCCTGACCTACCTCGGCGAGTACACCCGCTCCCGGATCGCCTCGGCGCTCACCCCGGCCGCGGCCGGGCGGATGGTCCAACTGCCGCCCGGTGTCGACGAGAAGACCTTCCACCCCGGCTCCGGCGGCGAGCAGGTGCGGTCCTCGCTCGGCCTCGCCGACCGGCCGGTGGTGGTGTGCGTCTCCCGGCTGGTCCAGCGCAAGGGGCAGGACACGCTGATCCGGGCGATGCCCCGCGTGCTGGAGCGGGTGCCCGACGCGGTGCTGCTGGTCGTGGGCGGCGGTCCCTACCTGCCGGAGCTGCGGAAGCTCGCGGCCTCCGAGGGTGTCGCCGACTCGGTCCGCTTCACCGGCTCGGTGCCCTGGTCCGAGCTCCCCGCCCACTACGGCGCCGGGGACGTCTTCGCGATGCCGTGCCGCACCCGGCGCGGCGGGCTGGACGTCGAGGGGCTGGGCATCGTCTATCTGGAGGCGTCCGCGACCGGGCTTCCCGTCGTCGGCGGTGACTCCGGCGGAGCGCCGGACGCCGTGCTGGAGGGGGAGACCGGCTGGGTCGTCCGGGGTGGCGGCGCGGGAGCGCCGGCGGAGACCGCCGACCGGGTGGTGACCCTGCTCCAGGACCCCGAGCTGCGGCAGCGGATGGGCGAGCGCGGCCGGGCCTGGGTCGAGGAGAAGTGGCGCTGGGACCTGCTCGCCGAGCGGCTGCGCGCCCTGCTCTGAGCGCGGGTGCCCCGGTGCCCGGTGCCCGGGCGCCCGGGCCCGTTCCCCGTCCCGTCAGGACTCGTAGAGTGAGTCGATCTCCGCCGCGTAGTCCCTGGCCACCACGTGCCGCTTGAGCTTCATCGACGGGGTGAGGTGGCCGGACTCCTCGGTGAACTGGGCCGGCAGCACCCGGAACTTCCGTACCGACTCCGCCCGTGAGACGGCGGCGTTGCCCTGGTCCACGGCCTGCTGCACGGTGGCGAGCAGCTCCGGGTCGGTCAGCAGCGCGGCGCGGTCGCCCAGCTCCTTGCCGTTCTCGGCCGCCCAGCGGGGCAGGAACTCCTCGTCCAGGGTGATCAGCGCGGCGACGAAGGGGCGGGCATCCCCGACCACCATGCACTCCGCGACCAGCGCGTGGGCCCGGATGCGGTCCTCGATGACGGCCGGTGCGACGTTCTTCCCGCCGGCGGTCACCAGGATCTCCTTCTTCCGGCCGGTGATCGACAGATAGCCGTCCTCGTCGAGAGAGCCGAGGTCGCCGGTGTGGTACCAGCCGCCCTCCATCGCCTCGGCGGTGGCCGTCTCGTTGTTCCAGTACCGGTCGAAGAGGTGCTCACCGCGCAGCAGTACCTCGCCGTCGTCCCCGATCCGTACCGAGGAGCCCGGCAGGGGACGCCCCACCGTGCCGATGCGCGGCGCGTCCAAGGGGTTGAAGGTGGTCGGGGCGCAGGTCTCGGTCAGGCCGTAGCCCTCCAGGACGGTGAAGCCGATACCCCGGTAGAAGTGACCGAGCCGCTCGCCGAGCGCGGCGCCGCCGGAGATGGCGTGCCGGGCGCGCCCGCCGAGCGCGGCACGCAGCTTGCCGTAGACCAGCCGGTCGAAGACGGCGTGCCGCAGGCGCAGTCCGAGCGCCGGGCGCCCGCCGGCGGAGAGGGCGCGGCTGTAGGCGATGGCGGTCTCGGCGGCGGCGTCGAAGATCCGTCCCTTGCCGCCCTCCCGGGCCTTGGCCCGCGCCGAGTTGTAGACCTTCTCGAAGACCCGGGGCACCGCCAGCAGCAGGGTGGGACGGAAGGACGCCAGGTCGTCGGTCAGCGAGGCGACGTCGCTGGTGTGACCCAGGCGGATCGGCGCGAAGACCGCCGCGACCTGCACCAGCCGCGCGAACACGTGCGCCAGCGGCAGGAACAGCAGCACCGACCCCTCGCCGGTGCGGAAGAGCGGGCCCAGCTCGGCGACCACGTTGCCGGCGTCGGCGAGGAACGCGCGGTGGGTCAGCACGCAGCCCTTGGGGCGGCCGGTCGTTCCGGAGGTGTAGATGATGGTGGCCGCGCAGTCGGCCGTCACGGTGTCCCGGGCGGCGTCCAGTTCGGCGTCGGTGACGTGCGCGCCGGCCGCGGCCAGCTCCGCGACGGCGCCGTCGGCCCGGCCGTTCGCCTGGCCGTCCTTGCCGGGGGCCGTGGCCGTGGCCGGGCCGCCGTCCGGGTCGATCGTCAACAGTGTGCGCAGCGCGGGCAGTTCGCCGCGCAGATCCTCCACCACGGCCCGGTGCCCGGCGTGCTCGACCACGATGCCGACCGCGCCCGAGTCCTGGAGGATCCAGCCGACCTGCTCGGGTGAACTCGTCTCGTAGACGGGGACGCCGACCGCCCCGGCGTACCAGAGCGCGAAGTCCAGCAGCGTCCACTCGTAGCGGGTGCGCGACATCAGGGCCACCCGGTCGCCGGGGCGGACGCCGGAGGCGATCAGGCCCTTGGCCGTCGTCCGCACCTCGGCGAGGAACGCGGCGCTGCCCACGTCGCTCCAGCCGCCGTCGGCGGTGCGGCGGGCGATGACGACCTGGTCCGGGCCGGCCGCGGCGTTGCGGTCCAGCACGTCCGGCAACCGGTCTCCCGGCGCCACGTCGTACAGAGCCGGAAGGCTGAACTCGCGCACTGCTGCTCCTCGTCATCATGCGACTGGGGAGGCCGTGCGACCGCCCTGGCGTCTGCTGCGGTTCCAACGGGGCGGCGTCGCCCCGTTGCGTGCGAAGGGACGTTACCCGCTGGTAGTCGGATCGCGGTAGGGCGTGGGCCACGCCGTGGACCGTCGCACTCGCGGTGTGCCGCTGCCGGCCCCCGGCCGGACAGTCGCCGCCGGGCATCGCCCGGCTTCGAGCCTACCGGGGGTGAGCGCCGCGTCGCGCCCCGGCCGGGTGCGAGGGCGCGGGAGCGGACCCGCGCACGGTATAGCCTTCCCACGGGACGGCGCCGGATGACTCCGGCCGGCCAGGGGCGAGCGAGAACGAGGAGCCAGCGCGATGGCTGAGCAGACCAGGTCCAGCATCACCGTCGAGGCGCCGCCGGCGGCGGTGATGGCGGTGATCGCCGACTTCGGCCGCTACCCCGAGTGGACCGGCGAGGTCACCGAGGCCGACGTCCTCGACACCGACGAGCAGGGCCGCGCCCGCCAGGTCCGGCTGGTCCTGGACGCCGGCGCCATTCGCGACGACCACACCCTCGCCTACACCTGGACCGGCGACCGCGAGGTCTCCTGGACGCTGGTGAAGTCCAAGATGCTGCGCGCGCTCGACGGCTCCTACCGGCTCACCCCGTCCTCCGGAGGCCTGCGCACCGAGGTCGTCTACCAGCTGACCGTCGACGTCAAGATCCCGATGCTCGGCGAAATCAAGCGCAAGGCGGAGAAGGTCATCATCGACCGTGCTCTGGACGGGCTGCGGCGGCGGGTGGAGAGCCTCGGCGACGCCGACGCCTGACCTCCGGCGGCGGGGCCGCCGGTGCGCGCTTCCCCGACGCCCGGCCATCCCGGCACCGTCGGGCCGGTGACCGCCGTGCGGCCGTTCGGGTACCGTCGGAAGCGACGAGTCCCGTGCACGGCCCGCAGGAGTCCGCCATGAGTGACGCCCACCAGTCCCCGTCCGACGACGACGCCTGGGCCACCGCCTGCGAGGAGGATCTCGCCGCCGAACGGGAGCGCCGCCGCGCCGCCGGTCAGGGCAGTGAGCCCGCCGACGAACTACGTCACTTCTTCGACACGCTCGCCGACCGCATCGGTCAGTTCGCCTCCGGCCCCGCCGGCTGGGTCGCCGGAGACGCCGCGGCCCGCGCCCGTGCCGCCGTCGACCCGGTCCTGGACCGCCACAAGGACACCATCGGACACCTGGCCAAGGCCGGTGACGAACTGGCCGCCGCCCTCCGCGCCGCGTTCACTCCTCAACAGAGCCGCGAAGGGGAGAAGAACGGCGAATCCACCCCGGACCGCCCCGCGGAAACCGGTGACACCGGGGACGACGGCGAGGACGGCCGGTCAGAGCGCTGAT
The DNA here is from genome assembly GCF_004305975.1 of Streptomyces otsuchiensis. Classification (GTDB taxonomy): domain Bacteria; phylum Actinomycetota; class Actinomycetes; order Streptomycetales; family Streptomycetaceae; genus Streptomyces; species Streptomyces otsuchiensis. Next base: position 3,510 of record NZ_BHZI01000006.1, on the reverse strand, counting down.
CGGGCCAGGAGGCGGTCCGTTCACCTCCTGTACGGTGTTCCGCGGCGGGTATGCAACGACCACACTCACTGAGGGACTCATGGGACTCACCATCGGGGTCGACATCGGCGGCACCAAGATCGCGGCCGGTGTGGTCGACGAATCCGGCACCATCCTGAGCACCAGCAAGGTGCCCACTCCGCCCACCCCTCAGGGCGTGGTGGACGCCATCGCCGACGCGGTGCGCTCCTGCGGTGAGGGCGCCGGCGCCGAGGCCGTCGGGATCGGCGCGGCCGGCTACGTCGACGACAAGCGGGCGACGGTGCTGTTCGCCCCCAACATCAACTGGCGGCACGAGGCGCTCAAGGACAAGGTCGAGCAGCGCGTCGGGCTGCCCGTCGTGGTCGAGAACGACGCCAACGCCGCCGCCTGGGGCGAGTACCGCTTCGGCGCCGGCGCCGGCCACGAGGACGTCGTCTGCATCACCCTCGGCACCGGCCTCGGCGGCGGCATCGTCATGGGCGGCCGGCTCTACCGCGGACGCTTCGGCATCGCCGGCGAGTTCGGCCACATCCGGATAGTGCCGGACGGTCTGCTCTGCGGCTGCGGCAGCCAGGGCTGCTGGGAGCAGTACGCCTCCGGCCGCGCCCTGGTGCGCTACGCCCGCCAGCGGGCCTCCGCCAGCCCGGACGCGGCGGCGGTGCTGCTCTCCCTGGGCGACGGGACCCCCGAGGGCATCGACGGGCGGCACGTCTCCGCCGCCGCCCGGCAGGGCGACCCCGTGGCCATCGACTCCTTCCGTGAGCTGGCCCGCTGGGCCGGAGCCGGACTGGCCGACCTGGCCTCCCTGTTCGACCCCGCCGCGTTCATCGTCGGCGGCGGCGTCTCCGACGAGGGCGACCTCGTGCTGGAACCGATCCGCAAGTCCTTCCGGCGCTGGCTGGTCGGCAGCAGGTACCGGCCGCACGCCCAGGTCCTCGCCGCCCAACTGGGCGGTCGAGCGGGGCTGGTGGGCGCCGCAGACCTCGCCCGGCAGGGCTGACCCCGGCCGTCGGCCGTCGACCCGCCGGTGCGTCCCGCGGGACGCACCGGCGGGTCGCGTTGTCGCCCCCCGCGCCCGGCGTGGCGCGGACGCCGCCGGGACCACCGCCCTACAGTCGGTCCCATGCCAGAGGTGCGGTTGCTCAGCTACAACATCCGTTCGCTCCGCGACGACACCGAGGCGCTGGCACGGGTCATCCGTGCGACCGCCCCCGACGTGGTCTGCCTCCAGGAGGCGCCGCGGTTCGTGCGGTGGCGGCGGCGCACCGCACGGCTCGGCCGGGAGGCCGGGCTCCACCTGGTCGCGGGTGGCGCCCCCGCGTGCGGCGTCACCCTGATGTCGACGCTCCGGCCGACCGTCGAGCGGTCGGAGGAGATCCCGCTGCCGTACCGGCCCGGAGCCCACCGCCGTGCCCTGGCGGGTGCGGTGCTGCGCTTCGGCCGCGCCCGGCTGGCCGTCGTCGGCTGTCACCTCAGCCTGTACGCGGAGGAGCGGCGGCGGCACGGGGCCCGGCTGCTGGAGTACCTCGCGGGGCTGGACGCCCCGGTGGTCCTGGCCGGTGATCTCAACGAGGCGCCCGGCGGCGCCGCCCACCGCCTGCTGGGCCGGGAGCTGCGCGACGCCTGGCCGGCGGCGCCCCGGGGCGGCGACGGTCTCACCTTCCCCGCGCACGCACCCGACCGCCGCATCGACGCGGTGTTCTGCGGGCCCGGGGTCGGCGTCGTCTCCTGCGGGGTGCCGGGAGCGGACGAGGGGGTCGACGCCGCCGACCTCCGCGCGGCCAGCGACCACCTGCCGGTGCTCGCCGTGCTGCGGCTCCCGGGCGAGGCGGGCTGATCCACGGCGCCGGCGCCGCGCCCTTCGCCCGAACACGCCCGCCGCCCGAACACGCCAGCGTCCCCCACGCGACCAGGGTCGCGCGGGGGCGCGGACGGGTGTCGCGGGTACCGGCGCACGGAATCAGCCGCGCGGCGCCCGCCCACACCTGTCAGACCACGGCGCCGCTGCCCGGGTCGGTCCACTCGTCGTCGCGGTCGTCGCGCATCCCCAGCACCAGGGTGGCGAAGCCGCCCAGGAAGCCGCCGACGCCGGCCGTCGTCAGCCACCACGTCATGTCGATGTCGAGCAGGGCGCAGCCCACGAGCAGCAGCGGACCGCCCACCACGCCCAGCCACGCGAAGCGGGTGATCATGTCGGACTCGGGCAGCGGTGGCGGCTCGGGCGGCACGAAGTGGCCCTCGTCGCCGTCGTCCTCCGGCGCCCAGTCACGCGGCCCGGGTCCGTCCCACTGGCCGTTCTCGCCCAGCCGGTTGATCTCGGCGGCCTCGTGCGGGGCTGCGTCGGCGCCGCCCTCGGCCGGCGGCCCCGGGCCGTCCGCCGCCGGGGGATCGGCGTCGGACGGAGGGTCCTCCGTGCCGTCCGCCGTCTTCCCGCGGCTCGCCACGGCGCCGGAGTGGTCCGGCACCGCGTCCGGATGCCAGATGCCCGGCGGGGTGTCGCCCGGCCCGGAGGACGGCACCGCCGGCTCCTCGCCGTAGGCGGCGACGATCTCGGCCCAGGCCGCTTCCTCGTCGAGCGGATCGCGGCCCTCGCCGCGGTCCCTGTCACGTTCGGTCACGTACGGCCTTCCTCGTCGTCAGCCGGGTGATGAAGGCATCCGTCTCGTCGTGGATGCGTTCCGCGTCATGGTCCAACGTCGCGACGTGGTAACTCTCTTCCAACACGACCTCGGTGATGTCGGTCGAGGACACCGCGCCCAGCACCACAGCCGAGTCCGAGGGCGGCACCACGTGGTCCACCCGGCTGCGCAGGAGCAGCAGCGGCTGGGTGACCTGGGCGAGGTCGCCGCGCAGTACCCGGGTCAGTTGCCGCATGGCGTGCGCGGCGTGCAGCGGGACCCGGTCGTAGCCGCCCTCGACCGCGCCCTCCTTGGCGATGTCGTCGGTGATCCCCGGAATGCTGGTGACCACGTGCCGGACAGCGGGCAGCGCCCAGCCCTTCACCCGGGGGAAGGTGGTCGCCGGGTTGACGACGACCACTCCGGTCACGGCGTCGCCGTGCCGTGCCGCCAGCCGCAGCGCCAGCGAGCCGCCCATGGACAGGCCGGCCACGAAGACCCGGTCGCAGCGGTCACGGAGCAGGCGCAGCTCCCGGTCGACCGTCGCGTACCAGTCCTGCCAGCCGGTGGCCTGAAGGTCCTGCCAGCGGGTGCCGTGCCCGGGCAGCAGCGGAAGCGAGACCGTGTGTCCGCGCTCCGCCAGGTGCCGCGCCCAGGGCCGCAGCGAGGCGGGGCTGCCGGTGAAGCCGTGGCAGAGCAGCACACCGATGTCCGAGCCCTCGTGACGGAAGGGGTCGGCGCCGGGGACAAGCGGCATGGGGCGGCTCCGTTCGGTGCCGGTCCGGTGGTGCCGGCCGGCGGCGGTCGTCCGGTCCGCGGCTGCGGACGGTCCGTGTCGCGGGCGTCCCGCAGCGGGGGCGGGACGTGGTCC